>CADCOO010000210.1 GCA_902803085.1 uncultured Planctomycetota bacterium | reverse complement strand
TTTCGATTCCGCGTTGCGTTCGACAATGCTTTGCGAACTCGCGCGTCGGTACGTCGGCGAACTCGGCGTTCTCGTCGATCCCGACAAGCCGCTCGGCTCGCTAACGTCGACTCCGCTCGCGTTTTAGCCAACTCTATGAAGAAAGGACCGTTATGGAAATCATTACGAAGCCAATTTCGGCGATCCGGCCGTACGAAAAGAACCCGCGCCATACGTCGAACGCGACGCGCGCCGTCGCCGAATCGATCCGTCGGTTCGGATGCAAACAGCCGATCGTCGTCGACGAGCAGGGCGTCGTCGTCTGCGGACACGTCCGACTCGCCGCGGCGAAATCGCTCGGCATGACGGAGCTGCCGTGCGTTCTCGCGAACGATCTTACGCCGGACGAGATTCGCGCTTTTCGATTGCTCGACAATAAGTTGCACGAGAAGTCGAGCTGGGACGTCGACGCGCTCAACGCGGAGCTTGCGGACCTCGATTTCGACTTCGCGCCCTTTGACGTCGACTTCAACCTGGACGCCGACGTCGACTTCAAATTCGACGACGAGTCGGCGAGTAAGAACGAGAGTCAAGAAGAACGCGCCGACCAACTCGACTCTTCCTATCAGATCGTCGTAACCTGCGACGACGAGGACGAGCAAGCGGCGTTGTACGAACGACTTATTCAGGAAGGATATCGGGCGAAATTATGCAATCTGTAGCGCGCGAAACGATCCGACTAACGAGTCGAATCGCACGTTCCTATCGAGTTGATCGCACGCTCGGCGCGCTCGATATTCCGCTCGCGGACGTTCTCAATACGACGATTGAATACGACGCGCCGCCGACTGTGGAGGAACCCTGGCGCGTCGGGCTCATTCTCGGACCCTCCGGCGCCGGGAAGACCTCGATTGCGCGCAAGCATTACGGCGCCGGCCTTTATCCAGGATTCGATTGGTCCGCCGAGCGCGCGATCGTCGATCAGTTTGACGCGCGCTCCTTCGACGAGCTTGTCGCGGCGTTCGCGAGCGTCGGGCTCGGCTCGCTACCGAGTCTGGCGCGCCCGTACGCGACGCTCAGCGGCGGCGAACGGTTCCGCTGCGACGTCGTAAAGGCGCTCCTTGATTTCGGCGCCGAACGCGACGTCGTCGCAATCGACGAGTTCACAAGCCTGCTCGATCGGAACGCGGCGCGCGCCGGCGCGATCGCGTTGCGCAAAGCGTTCGATCGCAACGTGTTCGGCAAGACGCGGCTCGTTGCGATTACGTGCCATGCCGACGTCGAGACCTGGCTCGAGCCGGACTGGACGCTCGATATGACGACCGGACGACTGCGCCGAGGGCGGCTTCGGCGCCCGGAATTGCAATTCAGACTCTACGAGGGCGGACGACGATTTTGGCCGCTATTTAGGCGCGATCACTATCTGAACGGGGCGCTCAATCGCGCGTCCCGCGTTTTTATCGCAACGTCGCGCGAAGACGGACGCGAACGTCCCGTCGCCTTTATCGCTATTATGCAACTAGAGGGCTGGCGCGGCGTTAAGCGCGTCCATCGGCTCGTCGTGCGCCCGGAGTATCAGGGAATTGGACTCGGCGGCGCCTTGCTCGCGGCGATTGCGCAACGCGTCGCCAGGGAAGGCGCGACGCTGCGCATTATCTCAGGCAACTTATTCTTCCTGCGCAAATTGGCGCGCTCAAAGAACTGGCGGCTCGTCGCGTCCTATCCGCACGGCAAGACGCAACGGAGGAAAGGACGTCCGGAGCCCGGTTCTTTCGGGCGCGCTCTTGCGTCTTTCGAATGGCGCGGCGCTATGGATTGTCAATAACGTTAATAACTTAGAAAGGAATCGAATATGAAGCTGAAAACGCTGTTAACTTACGCGGCAAGCGCCTTCGCGCTCGCTTTCGCGTTCATAACGCAAGGCGGAACCGCCAACGCGCAACCGGCGCCGACGCCTCCGCTCAAACCGCAACCGTCCCGCGCGCAATACGAGCTCCTCGTCTTCACATGGCGCGAACCGGGAATATGCCCCCCGTGCGACCGCGCGCGTCCGATCCTCAGAACGCTCGAACGCGAATACCCGATCGTGCGCGTCTACAACGAAGGCGAGAACGCGCAAGCGCAGCGCGCGCTATGGCGCGTCGATCGCTATCCGACCTTTATTCTCGTCGCGCGCTCCGCGTACGGCAAGCCGCGCGAGGTCGTGCGCTGGAGCGGCGCGGACGATTTGGAACGACGCGTGCGCGTCGCGTTTGCGGTCGTAGGCGTTCGGTCTAACCCGCAGCCGCGAACGAAGGGACGTTGATTACGAACGCGTCGCGGCGTCCTACCGGAACGACGGTCCGGCGGGACGTTTTTTACGCATAGATAGCAATCCGCGCGCTATGATTGGGCGATTGCGTCGCAGGACGCGCTTATTTCCGAACGAAGATGGAAGCGAGGTTGAAATGGAAGACTTATCGTCGATTTTTACCGGCGAGAACGGACTTGTCAATTTGATTTTGCGCGCGTACGGCGAAGAAGTCGTCTTGCGGCGCGCGGTCGACGCTGAGGGCGCGCGCCGTTACGAGGAGGCGACCGTTCTCATGGCGCCGCGCGCGACCTTGCGTTCAGCGCGGACGAGCGGTTCGAGCACGGGTTGCGCGGTTCTTTGCCAGCGATTTCGCGCGGTGATTGCCGCCGACGAGACGGCGCGCGCGCCGCGTCCTGACCGCGATCGGCTCGTCGTCGCCGGGGTAGAATTCAAGATCGTCTCGGTCGAGGACTTTTGCGTCTGCGGCGCGCCGGTTTGCTACCGGCTCGAATGCGTTCGCGGTTAGGAGGATCGGAAGATGCTGGTTGAGAGCGTCTTGCGCTATTTAGAACGCGGAATCAAAACGGTCTGCGAATCGCTCGAACTCCCTTGCGTTATCTTGCGCCCGAACGCGATCGAAGACGTTGGCGGCGCTTCGCCCGTCTTTGCGGTCGACGCGCGCGAACTTCAGACGCGTCGCGATACGGAACGTAGCGCGATAACGAGTTGCGTCGGTACGATCGTCGTCTTATCGGACGCAGATTCCGGACTCGAATTAGTCGACGCGTTGCTTCAGGCGCTCGCGGATCTTTTCGCGCCGGACGCGTCGCGGTCGCTGATTCCGTCCGGCGTCATAACGGAACCCCTTTTTCCAAACGGAGTTCGGCGTTTGCGAATCTATCCCAGTAGGTTGCGACGCGGGAACGACGTTATTGAGAACGGTCGCTATCGAACGACCTTATTGATCGATTTAGAAATAGAAGAGGAAATGATTTATGTCGGGAACGAATAGATGGATAGAGTCGGGCGTCGTGCGTAAGAACGCGCTGTTGCGCGTTAAAATGACGCTTGCGGTTAAGAGTTCGACGAGCGGCGCGAGCGCGGTCGTCGGGGATTTTTACCAGTTCAATTGCAAATCGAAGACGATACCGTCGTTTTCCAAAGCGCCGATCTGGACGGACGTTACGGACAATCCCGAGGAGCCGAGCGGGTTCGCGTACGCGGGCAAACCGGAGCAGTTGGAGACGATCGCGCTGGTAACGCGCACGCCGATTCAACTGACGTACGAGGATCTCTTGGAGCATCAGAAGGCGGGGGACGTCTTTACGATCGCGTACGTCTACGACGATCCGCACGAGACGAGCATTTTTACCATAACGGTTCCGAACTGCCAGATAATCGACGTCTCCCCCTCGGGCGGCGATAACGAATCGGGCTCGGAAACGACGATTCGCGTGCTGCCGGAAGGCGGGTCGGCGGCGAATATGCCGACCGTGTCGGCGGCGGCGCGCTCGTAGAAGGGAGACGGAGACGATGTTTGATCTGAACGAATTTATGAACGCGCCCTATTGCGACGAGACGGCGATAACGCGGCGCGGTACGGAAGAGTTTCGCATAAGGCGGCTCAACGGCGCGGAACGCCTGCGCTTTAACGATCTTACGACGCAGTACGATCGGACGCGGTTCGCGCTCGCGCGAGGATTGCTGTCGGGCCCGGACGCGCGCCCGATTGGCGACGAGAACGCGGCTAAGATGATCGAACGGTACGGCGCGCTCAGCGAGGCGCTCTTCAGCGATATTTTTGAGCTCACGCAACGCTCGCTCGATCAGGAGTCGGAAATTTGGGAGAGCGCGAAAAAAAAATCGCCGAAGAAGGACGGTTCGGCTACCGCGCGCTCATGCGCGAATACCGACGTCGGTTCGCGCTAGCGCCGAGCCGCGCGCCCTCGAGACGCGAGCTCATTGAGGAGTCCGCGTACGCCGCCGCGGAAGCGGACGGGTTCTTTGCGCCCGACCGGACCGACGTCGCGCTCGCCGCCATCTACTACCTGCTCGGCGCGCTCGCGACGACGCGCGGGGTCGACCTGGCGCCGATCGCGCGGAATTTGGGCGATTGGGACTCGATTCGCCCGCGCGCGTACGTCCCCCCGAGCCCTGAAGAGCGCGAGGAACGCGACGACGAAGAGACGCGCCGAGCTTTTGCGCCTCTTCTCAAACGCGCGCTGCGCGCGGCCGGCTTGACAGTTACGTCGAAGGAGAATCGCCATGACTAAAAGGAAACGACGACGCGCTAGCGCTCTGCGCGAACTGGCGCGGAAAGTTCAAATGATTTCGCGCTTTGTCTTTCGCCGCCCGCGCTATCTGCGCACTCGATTCGATAAGCGGTACGCGCGGTTCGTCGAGCGTCCGTCCCGACGCGTCGGCGCCCCGATCTTTGAGACGCTCGCGAGCGCCCCGAACGATCGGCGACGGTCGGCGCGCGACGACGGAGCGACGGAGCGACTGAGCTTGCGCGCCGCCGGGAGACGACGCAAGCGGAGCGCGCGACGTTCGAACGTCGGGCTCAATTCGAGTCTGCGAGTGAATCCGCGTTCCAAGTTTGCCAAGGAGACGGCGCGCGGTCGGCGACTCGAACGGACTCCGACGAGTAGGGACCGCCGCCGCGCGCCGAGCGCGACCCCCGTAACGCGCCGATTCGCGACGCGTTCGAGTTTCGTCGAGCGGAAGGAGCCGCGACGATTACGAGCGCGTTTCGAGGAACGGCGCGACGCCGAGCGTAGGCGGACGACCGGGGCGCCGTTCGAGCTTCGGCGTCGCGTTCGGACGCCGCGTACGGAGACGGAACTCCGAGCGCGCGCGAGACGGCGCTTCGACGCGTTTGACGCGCCGACTCGGCGAGCGGGCGCCGACGGTCGAGGCGGTCGGTTAGTAGCGCGGCGCGCGGCGGCGAAGCAGTGGGCGTTCGCGCCGACGCAGGGCAAGGAGGAACCGCGTCGGCGCGAGGCGGGACGGAAGAGGAGCGGCGCCCAGAGCTTGTCGAGTCCAACGTTGCGATTTCGAGTCCCGACGGCGCAATCCGTCGCCGCGCGATTTCAGGGGCGCGGGACCGACGTCGAGCTCGCGCCGCGTTTGAGGCGGTTCGCGACTCGCGTCGACGTCGCCGGGGCTCGTCGGTCCGCGCTCGGCGCGAAGACGCGCCGTTTGCGACCCGGTTCGCCGTTTATAACGTCGCGCGCTACGGAGTCGGCGCGCGACGCGATGGAGCGCGTTGCGGCGCGACGCGAAACGCGTCGGCGATCGACGCGCGCGATTCCGCCCCGAATTGCGTTTGAGCGTTCGGGGGACGAAACGGCGGCGCTCCCCCGGTTGCAACGCGCCGAGAGAGCGAACGTCAATTTCGTCAGTCGCGGCGCTGCCTTTGACGCAATTGCGGAACCGTATCTTACCGCGTACGCGTCGACTCCGTCGTCGGCGCGAATCGCCCTAGCGTACGAGGACGCGTCGCCGTCTGCCCCGACGTGGGACGGCGCGTTCGTTTCGGCGCCGAGTTCGAATCGCGCGCGTCGCGAGTTCTTGTTTGAGCGCGCGCCGACGTTTGGCGCCGCAGACGCGTTGGGCGCCGGACGGCGGAGGTTGCGGCGGTTCGCGGAGCCGAGTTGGAGCTTGGGAAGGGG
>CADCOO010000209.1 GCA_902803085.1 uncultured Planctomycetota bacterium | reverse complement strand
TAGGGAACCTTGAACATAATCTCGTTTCCAGCGAGTTTATACTCAACCTTGTCCGAAGATTTCCACTTCCATTGATCCGTTTTCTTACCGGCGAAGGTTGCGACGTTGGCGTAAGACTGATCGTATTTAGCGCCGATCAAGACGTCGCCGCCAATAAAGCCGGTTTTAAGATCGTCGTCGCTATTGATCAGGAGGCACAGGCCGTTCGGACGCGCTTCGGATATCGGCGCCGCCGTCTTGGCATAGAAGTAGAACGCGTCGTCGTCGCGCGCCGCCTTAAAGGAAACGAAATCGTTGCGACCCGTTTCGTTGACGTAATGAGTCTTGCCACAACCTGGGAAGTCGCGTTTTGCCGTTTCTCCGATCCAGTCGGAGAAGGTCAATTTAACGTTGTTCCATTGCGCAAAGTCGCCGTTGAGATCGATCGTCTTAGGCGCGTCGGCGATAGGAAGCGGAGCGACTCCCTTGTATTTGCGGATACCTTGAATCATCTGAAGGTAGTAATTGTCATGATGCCCGCCCTTCATCGGTTCAATATCGCGACTGTATTCGCGATTGTACTGGTCGACGAAGACGTTGCGGTCGCCGCGCGGCCATCTTCCGGCAATCCACTCGTTCCAGCCGGTGATCATGACAAAGTCGGGATCCAACTCATAGGCGCGCTTCCACTGTTCCGCGAAATTTCGTCCCAAATCGGTCGCGAGATCTTCCTCTTGCCGACCGTCGCAGAAACTCCTGCCGCGCGCTTCGCCGGAACTCATATTAGCGACGTGCGCGTCGGGCGCGCGACTGAGATTCTGAGCGACGGAAACGTTCACTTGCTCTGCCTTATTGGGGTCTTTCGACCATCCGTACGGTTGCGGATAGGCAGCTTCCCAATGCCACGCGTTTTCCGTATTCACCATGGTAAAGGGCCAGTGCGCTCTTCGCAACGTGAGTTTTTCCTTAATCGTTTCGTTGGCGATCACGTTTGGATCGCCGACTAGCAACGGCTTGCCGTCGAGTTGGAGAATAAGATCGGCGTACTGTTCCTTAGAGTAAACTTCGTTCCAGAGTTTCTCCGCCGTTTGCGCGGCGTTCGTATTGATCATGAAGGTGATTTGTGGCGTCGTCGCTCCTTCGGCGCGCATTTGGAGCATGACGTCGCAGATTGCGGCGACAACCTTGGGATAGGTAACGTTGTTCGTTGTGTCAAAGACGAGGAAGTCGACTCCGGCGTCGACGAGGAGCTGCATATGTCGACGGATAACCCATGGGTCGCGCGAGACGTAATAGCCGAAGAGCGGCTCGCCCCAGAAGTGCATGACGCCGGGCCCGGCCCATAAGTCCGATTTACTTAGTTCGATATCCTTGAGATCGCTTTCGGGCAGTTTTTCGAGAATCTTTGTTAAATCGTAGGGACCGTCGTTCCAAGGCGCTTTTGGAACCGATTCGTCGAGCCACAGGAAATAAAAAATACCGACTTTCTTGCCTTCGCGCAACGCTCCGTTTTGATCGCCGGCTTCGACGCGTCTTCCGAGCGCGTCGACGGCGCGCCAGGGCGTTCCTTGCGATTGAGCGCGCGCGGCGTCGTTTGCGCAAAAGACATATATGCACAGAATAGCCGCGAGGAGTTTCATAAAACTTTTCATAATGTTTCCTTGGGTGAGGCGGTTAACGCATGGGGACGCGCCGACGTAGCGCTTACAGATTGGCGTCGATAAGCTCCTGCAGTTTCGCTTGCTTTTGAACGCCGGCGAGTCTTGCGACGATCTGACCGTTTTTAAAGAGCACGATCGTCGGCACGGCGGATATGCTGAGTTGAACGGCAAGATTCATATTGGCGCTAGCGTCGCATTTTGCGACGACGGCTTTGCCTTCGTTCGCATTGGCGAGCGCGGCGATTACAGGCGCGAGCAATCGGCAGGGACCGCAGGTAGGAGTCCAGAAATCGACGAGTACGGGACGCGTTTCCTTGAGAACCGCTTCTTCAAAATTGCTTTCAACGATTTCGAGCGCTTCGCTCATATTAATACCTCTGATATTGGGGGCAGGATGGTTCGTCATAAAGTAAGAGCCGCCGAGACTAACGTTTCGACGGCTCGCCGTTTAAATCACGCTACGCGACAAATAAACGCTGGAATTAGAGGTCTTCGTCTTCGTGCTTTTCCGCTTTGGCGACGACTTCATTCTGAATATTGCCGGGTACGACGTCGTAGCGGTTGAATTCGATCGTGTAACTACCTTGACCGCCGGTCATACTGGCGAGCGTGCGGCTATAGGTAGTGATTTCCGCGAAGGGGACTTCCGCCTTGACGGTTTGGAATCCGCCGCCCGCGTCTTCGACGCCGAGAGGACGACCGCGACGAGCGGCGACGATGTCGGAGTTGACGTCGCCGACCTTGTCGACGGGAACGGTAACGTCGAGATTGACGATCGGCTCAAGGAGGGACGGACGCGCCTTCGCGAAGGTCGCCTTGAAGGCGCCCTTAGCGGCGGTGCGGAACGCTTGTTCGTTAGAGTCGACCGGGTGATACTTACCGAAGTGGACTTCGATGCAGAGGTCTTGGACCTGGTATCCGGCGAGAACGCCGTTTTCCATGCAGTCTTTAAAGCCCTTTTCAATGGCGGGCATGAAGTTTGCGGGAATGGAGCCGCCGACGACGGAGTCGACCCAGAGGAAGTTGTTTTCCGGGAAATACTTCCATTCTTTGAGGGACGGGAAGCGGCTCTTGTCGGTCGCAAATTCTTCAGGATCGGTTCCGCCCGGGAACGGATACATACGAATGTGGACTTCGCCGAACTGGCCCGCGCCGCCGGATTGCTTCTTGTGACGATAAGAATCTTCCGCCTTTTGTTGGATCGTCTCGCGATAAGGAATCTTCTGTTCCTTCGTATCGAGCTCGACCTTGTCGCGTCTCTTGAGACGCTCTTGGAGAATTTGGAGATGCAACTCGCTCATACCGGTGATGACGAGCTGTTTCGTTTGATCGTTACGTTCGACCTTGAAGGTGGAGTCTTCTTCCGCGAGTTTTCCGAGCGCGATCGAGACCTTGGCTTCGTCGCCGCGGCTCTTCGGGAACGCGGCGAGGCCGACCATTGGGGTCGGGAACGCAAAGGTCGGCATTTCGACTTCGCCGAGCGTGCCGCACGTCTTGAGTTCTTCGGTCTTCGTAACGGCGACGATCATACCCGGGGTCGCTTCGTCGACGGGCGTGAGTTCGTTCGCCTGAACCTCGTAGAGCTGGGCGATCTTGACGCCCTTACGGGAGCCGACGAGCGGGACGTTTGAACCGGTCTTGAGCGTTCCGGAATAGACGCGCATATAGTTGATCTTCTGAACGAAGGGGTCGATGCGAGTCTTGAAGACTTGCGCGACGACGGCGCCTTCCGGATTAGGCTCGACCACGACGTCTTCGCCTTCCGCATTCTTGGCGGTTCTTTCAATAACGTTGGACGGAAGCGCGAACGCGGCGAGCGCGCTGAGGAGTTCCTTAACGCCGACTCCGGTCTTAGCGGAGACGCAGAAAACAGGAATGAGAACTTCGTCTTTAACGCCCTTGGCGATGAGCTTCGCCATTTCTTCCGCGTTGGGGAGTTCGCCTTCGAAGTAACGTTCCATGGCGGCGTCGTCGACGGAGACGATCGATTCGATGAGCGATTCGTGGAGGTCGTTGGGATCGATGAGCGCGCCGGCTGCTTCCGTCGGGTTGAGAACGTCGACGACGCCGGAGAAGTCGGCGCCGTGCCCGATCGGAACGTTGAAGAGCGCGGCTTCCTGGCCGAATACGCTGTGAATTGAGTCGATGAGCTTATCGAACTCAATATTGTCGCCGTCCATTTTGGAAATAATGACCATGCGTCCGAGCCCGGCTTTCTTGGCTTCGGCGAAGACGCGGCGCGTATTGACTTCGATACCGGCCGACGCGTTGACGACGATCGCCGCCGTGTCGGACGCGCCCATGGCGCCGATCGCGCCGCCGATGAAGTCGGGATAACCGGGCGAGTCGAAGAGGTCGAAGTGTTTACCTTCCCAGTTGAAGTTTACACAGGAGGTTTCAATGGTGTACTTGTGCGCTTTTTCTTCGTCGTCGAAGTCGCAAATACTCGTTCCGTCGTCAACGCTCGCCGGGCGTTTCACCGTGCCGGTAACATTAAGAAAGGCGTCGGCAAGAGTCGTCTTGCCAGAACCGCCGTGCCCGCATAAAACAATATTACGAATATTTTCAGGAGTGTACTTCGACATGCCAAAAATCCTTGTATCGACTAAAAGACCGATTTAAACGAGCGCGCGAGCGATCACGGCGATCGCATGACGTAGCGCGCAGAACCGCGACCAACGCGGATTTCAATCGCGCGGCGTCGAACGCGACCGTGACAGTCGCCGCGCCGAGTCAGTAAATTTAGTAAAGTATATTGCAAAGACGTCTTTTAATCAAGGATACCCCAAGGAAAATTTCCATTTTTCCCACTTTTCCAGTCAAGAAATCAACCTAATTTCGGCGCGTCGACGTGGAATCGCACTCGCTTTTGTCTAGAGAACCTATTCGGCGACCTTTGCTTTTTCGCTTTTTGAGGTATACTTACGGCGACTGCGTCGGCTCGTCGCGCTCGTAGCGACGGCGGTAGACGCGGAATGGAACGAGAAGGAAAGGTTTTTAATGAAATTTCACCGAACGACGTTGGACAACGGTCTCGAGATTATTGCGGAAGAGAACGAATCTGCTCTTTCGACGTCTCTTGGTTTTTTTGTTAAGACCGGTTCGCGCGATGAAACGGACGAAATCTCGGGCGTGAGTCATTTTCTAGAACACATGGTCTTTAAAGGCACCGAACGCCGAGACGCCGAACGCGTGAATATCGAGCTCGACGAACTAGGGGGCGTCTCCAACGCTTTTACGTCGGAGGAGACGACCGCTTTTTATGTGAAAGTTCTCCCGGAATTGCAGGAACGCGCCGTCGACTTGCTCAGCGACATTATGCGACCTTCCTTGCGTCCCGACGATTTCAGTTCGGAAAAGAAAGTCATTCTCGAAGAGATCAAGATGTACGAGGATAAACCTCCCTTCGGAATCGACGAGAAATGTCGCGAATATTTCTGGGCGGGGCATCCGCTTGCGCGTAGCGTCGCAGGCACGATCGAATCGGTCGAAGGAATAACGCGCGACGCAATGCGGGAGTATTTTGAACGTCGCTACAGTCCAAGCAATATTGTCTTCGCGGCGTGCGGTCAACTTAATTTCGATCAGATAACGAGCTGGGTTTCTCATGCCTGCAGCGGTTGGCGCGCGTACGACGCGCCGCGCGTGCTGACGCCGATTCGCGGTCGCCGCGGCACGCAGACGATCCAACGGGACGGAACTTCGTTGGAATACGTTTTACAACTGGTCGACTCGCCGACGTTGCGCGATCCCGATCGCATAGCCTCTTCGCTCCTGTCGACCGTGCTTGGCGACGACGTTGGAAGCCGCCTCTTTTGGGAACTCGTCGACACGGGCGCAGCCGAGAGCGCCGATATTTTCCCATGTCGTTATCTCGACGCCGGTTTTATGGCGACTTCGCTCGTTTGTAAGGCGGAGGACGTCGGTAAGAATCTCGCGACGATACGCGACCTGCTTGCCGACGCGGCGAGCGGCGGCGTAACAGAAGAAGAGTTGCAGCGCGCCAAGAACAAGTGGCTGACGTCGATCGCGCTTGCGGGTGAACGACCGCTTTCGAGACTTTTCGGAATAGCGAGTCGTTGGCTTGCGGAGAACGAGTATAGGTCGATTTCGGAGATTCTCGAGACGATTCGCCAGACGACGCTCGACGAGGTCAACGAGTCGCAGAAAAAGTATCCGTACTCCGATCCTTTTACGATAGCGGTTGGCGAGCTTGACCGCCTTTCTCTCTCTTAACTGGCAACAGACGGTTCTCAATACGCACGCCAAAACGCGCCGACCGCAATCAAGCGATCGGCGCGTTTGGTTAGTTTAATGGGATATTAACGTGGAACGGACGAAAATTATTCGTTATCGTCGTCGTCGACGTCGTCCGCGTCGCTATCGTCCACGCTTGTGGTAATCTTGACGACGTTTTGAATCTTCTTCGCGAATCCCTTGAGAGCGCCTTCGTTGTCTTTGAAGAATTTCTCGTCGAGTTTCCAAGTTAGCGTGGAACCGTTGACTTCAAACTTCATGAGGATCGGAACAATTTCCCTAAGCGAGGCGAAGAGCCCTTGGATATCGTCCTTGCTCAAGTCGTCAGGGTCGTTAGAATCGTCGGCGTCAATTTCCGCGACGGCCTTTTTCTCGAGGACGTCAAAGAAATTGTTGAGTTTGCCCGTTAGATCGCCTTCGATAAGAGAGACGTACTTTTTGGCGTCGTCTTCCGAATTGGCTTCAACGACCGAAACGACGTTCAGGTCGGAGACGTTTACGGACCAGGCGTTGTACTTGACGAGTCCGGAGACTTCTTCGGTGAACTCGGCGGCGTATTCGACGAGGTCTTTCGCGGCAGCCTTGATTTCTGCTTCGTCGGCGTCGACGTCATTGTCGTTATTATCGTCGGCGTCATTGGCGTCGTCTGCGTCGTCTGCATCGTCCACGACGTCGTCGTCAAAACCGTCGATCATAGAGAGGAGTTGAGCTTTGGTGGATTCAATCGTCTGGGGATCGGTTTTCATAATCGAAACGCCAGAAATGATCGCGTCGTCGGCGTCCACCGCCTCAAAGCCGCTTTTGAAAACGTCGCTATCAACAGCCTTCATGGACTTGAAATGCGTTTGGATGTATTCCTTGGCGTCGGCGTCGGCAACGTCGCCCGGAATAATCGGCATGAAGAAGAAACCGTTTCTGTCAAAACGATACTTAATCAAAGAATTAACCTTCAGATTAATCTTCTTCATGTGCGCGCGCACCTTGTCAACCTGATCTTTGCTGAGATCTTTGATCGGAATGGCAACGAAAGGATAGATCGTTTCGTCGGCGGTTTGAGCGGAGGTAACGAGATAGACGTTCGTAACGCCCGCCTGTTGGAGCGGCTTGACGAATTCGGTATGGTACTGACTAATGAAAAGGTTGGCAATCGGGAACGCTTGCTTGATTTCATCGGCGTTTTCGAGGTCGGGCACAAAGTAATCGATGGCGGCGCCGCCGAGTTTTTGCGCTTGCGCGCCGAGTTGCGTCGGGTCGACCTTATCGAGATTAATTCGCACGACGGAGACGACGTCTTTCTGGATGAGAGGCGCGTATTCCTGAGCGCGCGCCGTTCCAACGAGCGCGAAGATCGCGAGTAATGCGAAAGCGAAAGAGGTAAGTTTTCTCATTAAAAGCTCCTAGAGGGGAGAAGGAATGTTATGCGCGCGGTCAAACAACCGCGAGCGCGTTGTGCAACAAGCTTCTCCATTATACGTAAAAACGGATCGACAGGAAATATTGATTTTGCCATATTTGCATATTTTATTGGGAAAAATCGCGCGTTTTGGGGCGGTCCTTTGTCGAGCGTCTTCGCCGACGTTTCGTGCGACGCGTCTTTATGATAAAATCGAGGATATGAGGCCCGCTGTGGTTGACGCGATCATTTTTTAGGCAATAATCAACGCAGGTCGCATGGGGAGTCACGACGTTAAAACGGAGACTAACAATGATAGGAAACGAGACGCAACGTCCGATAATAGAGTCGCATTGGCGTCGCAACGCAGACGGCGCCTATGCTAGCGCTCGCGCGCTCGATACGACGTACGACGTGGTCGCGCCGGAAAACACGGCGTTTAGTTATCGCGTAGCGGGACCGTTCCTGCGCGCGTTGGCCTTTATGATCGACCTAATCGCCATGTTTTTTTACTTTTTGGGCACGACGTTAGGGGGCGCCTATTTAATGGTCAAACTCGACCTTGATTCCGATTTCGCCGAGAACGTAGCTTTTGCGCTCATTCTTTTCAACGTGTTGTTCGTTTTTTGGTTTTGGAACGCGATTTGGGAAGCGTGTTGGTCTGGTCGCACGCTTGGCAAGGCGTGTTGCGGACTTCGCGTTTTGTCGACGTCCGGTCGTGCGATCAGCGGTCAGCAAGCGATAATTCGGAATATTTTGCGAACGGTCGATCTGTTTCTGGGGCCCTTTGACGTTTTAATCATGAGCGCGAACGATCGCATGGCGCGATTGGGCGATCTTGCGACGGGCACGGTCGTTGTCAACGAGCGTTCGCAGAAGCGCGGCGTTATGAAGGCGACTTTTAACGAGAATCTTGTCGCGACGATCGCGTCGAACATACCGGAAGATTTTTCAGTATCGGAATCGACGTTCCAAGCGCTTTCGCTTTATGTTTCACGCCGTCTCGAGATTTCGCCGTCGCGTCGCTATGAGATTGCGTCCGGCTTCGCCTCGGCGCTTGCGCGGAAGTGTCATTTTCCGTACCGCGTCGATCCGGACGCGTTTCTTTGCGCCGTTTATACTCGCGCGTTAAAGGATTTGGCGTCGGTGTGACAGCGTCCTCGAGGCGTTGGCTTTTCAGTCTGTTCATTATGTATTGCGCGCCTTTCGGTCATTAGGTCGAAGCAGCGCGACGGAGGGATAGCGATGATTCGAACGTTCGCTAATTAGTTGCGACCGTATAAACCGTATGATTCGACGCGCGTCGATTGCGTTTGTTGGTGAACGCGCAGATAACGACGGTCGCTTTCGTTGAGGATAATGAAAGTTGAAATCGTTGTTGTAGAAGGAAACTAATGGGAGAATCTAAAAAGAGTAGAAATGAAGGGGATTTTGTCGCGCCGGACGGTAATTGGGGGCGCGACATTGTGGTTGAGGATCAAGGTCGCGAAGTCGAACTTGGCGAGTGGCTCAAGGAACGGGACGAGAAGGAACGTTACGAGTTTGCCGCGCGCGCGAGCGAGGGCGGATTTCGCCGCTTTCACGAACCGACGACGGAACGCTTCGACGCGTCGACTCAAGGGGATCTCACGACGCGCGAGAGTAGCGTCGCTCACGAGCGCGCTATTTTAGTCGGCGTGTATATGCCGGGCGAGGGTAAGGGCGCGTATCCGTTGGACGAACTTGCCGGCCTTGCGGAAGCGGCGCGGGTCGAACCGATGAATTATCTCATTCAACGTCGCGCGAAGCCGGACGTCGCCTACTGTCTTGGCGTCGGCAAGCTAGAAGAATTGGAAGAGATGGTCGCGTATTACGACGCTGAGGTCGTTATTTTTGATCTCGACCTGGCGCCGAGTCAGACGCGCAACCTGGAGAAGCGCCTTCATGTTAAGGTCATTGACCGTACGGAACTTATTCTTGACGTTTTTGCCAGCCGAGCGCGTACGCGCGAAGCGCGATTAGCGGTCGAGTTGGCGCAGTTGGAATATTCGCTCCCGCGTTTGAAGAGAATGTGGACGCACTTGGAGCGTCAGACGGTCGGCGGGGTCGGTTTGCGCGGACCGGGCGAAAAGCAATTGGAAGTCGACCGACGTATCGCCCAGAAACGGATTGTCGATTTAAAGCGCGAATTAGACGAGATCCACGCGCGTAAGACGCGCGAGATAGCGGCGCGCGAGTCGTCGCGTCGCGTTTGTCTCGTCGGATATACGAACGCGGGCAAGAGCACGCTTCTTAACCTCGCGACTGATTCCGACGTTTTTGCCAAAGACATGCTCTTTGCGACGCTCGACACGCGGACGCGCCGATGGAGCCTCCCGGGCTGGGGACCGGTTCTTTTGAGCGACACGGTTGGTTTTGTTCGCGACTTGCCGCACCATTTGGTAGCGAGCTTTAGAGCGACGCTTGCGGAAGCGACGTCTGCGGATCTGCTAATTCACGTTGCCGACGCGAGCGCGTACGACGTTGTCGAGCAGATTGAAGCCGCGCACAAAGTTCTGGAACAGTTGGGAATCGGCGAGAAAGACGAAATTCTCGTTCTCAATAAGATCGACGCGCTTTCCAGTCCGGAAGAACTACAGGCGCTCCTCGATCGTTATCCAACGGCGATTCCAATGAGCGCGAAAACGAGCGACGGTTTTGCCAAATTGACGTCGGCGGCGAGCGACGCCTTGAGTCGTGAATTCTGGGATATTTACGTTGAATTGCCCCTTGAAGACGGCAAGACGGTGGCGGCGCTGGCTCGAGACGGCGAGATACTGTCGCGCGAGTACGACGCTAGCGGAATAGCGCGAATTCACGCGCGATTGCCCAAGCGCGCCGTCGAACGCCTTCGCATTGTTTCCGGGATCACGGTACGGCTCGAGCGCGCCGACGCGGAACCTTATTTCGAGACGCGTTTGCCCGGCGCAAACGCCGAATAATCCTACGCGCGTCGACAAGAAGCCTTCATAGCTTTTCGTCGGCGCCGTTACTATGCTACTGGTGGGTTGGGATAGAAATGAAGATAGAGTATCAATCGTTTATTTCAGACGACGGCGTCGAGATCAAATATGTTGACATGGGCGCCGGACGACCGCTCGTTTTCGTCATTGGTTACGACGAAACCGTTCAGACGTCAATATCGTTTCTCAGTCGATTGAGCGAGCGATTCCGTTGCATTGCCTTTGATCATCGCGGGTTTGGCGCGTCGCCCGCAAGCGCGAACGTGGGAATCGACCGTTCCGCTTGCGATCTGAACCGATTGCTCGAAGTCCTCGATCTCGACGACGTCGCGTTAGTCGGTTACTCGATGGGCGGTTCCGTTGCGTTTTCCTATTTTCGGCAGTTTGGCGGCGCGCGCGTCTCGCGTCTCGTTTTGGCGGACACGTCCCCGAAATTGATTAACGAAGGCGATTGGTCTCTTGGACTCTGGCAGGGACGGTACGGTCGTGAAGATTTCGAGCGCGATCTTGCGACGCTCGTCTCCGATCCCGCGCTCTTTCACCTTTCTTTCTATCTGCGCGCGGCGACCCCGTCGCAGATTGACGCTCCCCCGAGCTTTCCTCCCTTCGACGACCCCGAAGCTTGGCTTGCGCGCGTCGTTGAGCATACGGGAATTAAAGAACGCTTCATTCGTCGCGTTTTCTTTGTTGAACGTTCTGAAGAACGTCGCGCGCTTGAGCGCGAATACTGGAATAGCATGACGGGCGCCGACTATCTGACGAGCGTTTCCTTAATCGATAAACCGACCTTGTGCCTATTCGCCGATCCAGGTTCATTTTACTCGCCGCTTACTGGCAAATGGCTTGTCGATCATATTCCAAACGCGCAACTTGCGACAATACCCAACGCATGCCACGTCTTTCCCAAAGAGAACGGCGAGGACTTCGTACAGAATATCTTCGACTTTTGTTTGAAATGACCTGAGCCTTCGTCTCTTGCCGTTTTTTAACGATAGGATATAATAAAACGCTCTGGTAGGCAGAGCGACGTCGGTTCGACGTCTTTGGAAGTTGCGACGCGTTTCGAACGCGGATTAACGAGGACTATAAGAATGAAAAAAATTGCGACGATTGAAACTGCGCGCGGCGCGATCAAACTGGAACTTTACTACGACAAGGCGCCGAAGACGGTCGCCAATTTTGAGAAACTTGCTAATTCCAAGTTCTACGACGGTCTTACCTTTCACCGCGTCATTTCCGACTTCATGATTCAAGGCGGCGATCCGACCGGAACCGGGCGCGGCGGTCCTGGATATCAATTTGACGACGAATTTCATCCCGACCTTAAGCACGACGGGCCCGGAGTGCTCTCTATGGCGAACGCCGGTCCGAATACAAACGGTTCGCAGTTCTTTATTACGCATGTTCCTTGTCCGTGGCTCGACGGCCATCATAGCGTTTTTGGACGCACGATCGAAGGACAGGACGTTGTGAACGCGATTAAACAAGGCGACGTTATGAAAACGGTGCGCGTCGTCGACGTTGAAGACTGAATTTGATCCTTTGTCGAACGTAGCGTCTCCACGCTGTCGTTAGGAAGCGCGCCGTCGACGCGCGCTTCTGTTTTCTATCGATTGGAACCAACTTATTGAGGGAACGTATGAAAACGCCCGGCGCAGAAAAGGACGAGGAACGGGAACTAACCTTTGAAGACGCGTATCGCGAACTTGAAAAGATCGTCTCGCTTTTGGAATCAGGACGCGGCGGGCTTGAGGATTCTCTCGTGAGTTACGAACGCGGCGTTGAGCTCGTTAGGCTCTGTCGACGCAAGTTAGAGGGCGCCGCGCGGCGTATCGAGCTTCTGAAGGGCGTCGACGAAGACGGCGAGCTGAAGACGGAGAAGTTGGACGAATCGGTTTTGGGCGAGGAGTCGACGTCGGCGGGACGGCAACATCGAGCGTCTTCGAAGAACGCGTCTGCGAAATCGGAGGTCTCGCGTAGCGAAACGCCGCAATCTCAGAAGCCTAGCGAGCCGGAAACGCCGAACGCGACGGAAAAACGCGCGCGGTCTGAAACAAAGAGTCGAGCGTCGTCGCCAAGTTTCTTTCCTGATTTCGACGGAACGCCTCCGTTTTAGCGTGCGATAGATCAACGACGTCATTTAACGAGCGAAAACAGTGGAAACGAAATCAGTTCAAAGCCGCGACGTTGCGGATTATTTTCAAAGCGTTCGCGCCGAGATTGACGCGGCGTTGGATACTTACGCCCAGTTTGCCTCCGACTGTCCGAGACGTTTGGCGAGCGCCATGCGCTATTCTCTTTTGGCGCCGGGCAAACGGCTGCGTCCAACTCTTGCGATCCTTGCCGCCGATCTTTGCGGAGGAACGCGTTCCGACGCGCATCCCGCGTGCGTCGCGCTGGAATCCATCCATGCGTATTCGCTCATACACGACGATCTGCCGGCTATGGACGACGACGATTTGCGACGCGGACGTCCTACGAACCACCGTCAGTTCGACGAGGCGACGGCTATTCTCGCTGGGGACGCTCTTCAAACGTTTGCCTTTGAGACTCTGTCAACTCGAATTCACAGTCCGGAAGTCGCCGTAGCGTGCGTTCGCGAACTCTCGCGCCAGGTGGGCGCGCTTGGCATGGTTGGCGGCCAGGAAGACGACGTTATGTGGGCGTCGACGACGCAGAGGGGAGTGGGCGCGCTTGATCTTATCGGCGAGGCGATCGTGGTCGCGGTCAACAGCAACGCGTCCGAGGAGGACGATCAACTTGACCAACGCGCTCGTTCTTTGTTCGCTTTTCTGCGTAAGATTCACCGTCGTAAGACCGGCGCTCTCATCGTAGCGGCTCTCAAGCTCGGCGCGTTTACGGCGCGCGCAAGTTCTGAACAATTATCCGCGCTAACGCGCTATGGCGAGACGATCGGACAAGCGTTTCAAATTACCGACGATTTGCTCGACGCCGTTGGGAACGATTCGACGCTCGGCAAACGCGCTCATAAAGACGCAGAGTCCGGAAAATTGACGTACGTCTCTTTGCTTGGCGTCGATCGGACGCGGCGTATCCTTCAAGATTGCGTCGACGCCTCGCGACGTGCGCTGTCAGATCGTAAAGAGCTCTTTCCTGACGCGTCGCATAACGCCTTTGAGATCGCTTTGGCGTTGCCTGAGTATCTCGCTAAGCGTCAGAGTTGAGGCGTAGATTATGTCCCACGATAATACGTTAGCTTCCCCGATGACCGACGATCTGTTCGACGCGCCTCTCTTTGGCGGAGAGGTTGCCACTCCG
Source organism: uncultured Planctomycetota bacterium (assembly GCA_902803085.1). GTDB lineage: Bacteria > Planctomycetota > Planctomycetia > Pirellulales > Thermoguttaceae > RUG369. Next base: position 10,916 of record CADCOO010000209.1, on the reverse strand, counting down.
ATTTTGTCCGCTTTAAAATCGCCGTCCGACCTTAAATCGGCGTCGATCGCCGATCTGCAGGCGCTTGCTCGCGAGATACGCGAGGTGATTTGCAATCTTTCGAAACGGCGCAGTATCCACTTTGCTTCGAATCTTGGCGTCGTCGAATTAACGATTGCGTTGCATTATGCTTTTGATTTCGCATGGGATCGACTTGTCTGGGACGTCGGTCATCAATGTTACCCGCACAAATTGCTTACCGGACGATTTGATCAGTTTGAAACATTGCGTACTAAAGGGGGGCTTTCCGGCTATCCAAATCCTAGCGAGAGCGAATACGATCTCTTTATGACGGGGCACGCCGGCACGAGCGTCGGTACTGCGCTAGGTCTAGCGGTCGGCGACTTGCTCGCCGGTTGCCTCGAGACCGCTTCGACAGAGTCCTCGACGCCTTTAGAGCTTGACGCGTCCCCGGCGAGCGCGCGGCGCGTCAAACGAACGAGCGCCGACGCGACGACCGAACGCGCACGACAAACGGTGGCGGTCGTTGGGGACGGCGCTTTTTCGAGCGGTCCGATCTTCGAAGCGCTCAATCACGCGGGAGACCTTCAGCAGAAGATGCTGGTCGTTCTCAACGACAACAAGATGTCAATTTGCAAGCGGGTCGGCGGATTCGGTCGTTACCTGGATCATTTGCGAATGACGCCAAGTTACCTTGGCGCGAAAACGCGCATACGTCGGCTCGTTGAGAATATTCCGAGCGCGTACGCCTTCGTTTCTCGAATTAAGGACGCGTTAAAGAGTGGACTAATCGGCGGCGCGCTCTTTGAGGATCTAGGATTCCACTATGTTGGACCGATCGACGGACACGATCTTCCGACTTTGATCAAGTATTTTGAGGCGATTAAAACGGTCAGGGGTCCGGTTCTATTACACGTTCTCACTGAAAAAGGGCGCGGCTATCGTCCCGCCGAGATCGATCCCTCGCACTTCCATTCGTCGAAACCGGTTAAGGTTCAGAAAACGCAAGACGTTGATAAGAAAGACGCTTCAAGGGCGCGAAAACGTGAGAAACTGATTGGACGGCCCGTTGGCAAGGACTCTGTTTTGGAGAAGACTCCAGACGAACCGTCGCGTTCTTCGGCAAAGATTGTCGATTCCGAACAGTCTTTTACGTACTGGGCGCAACTTGCAATAATGCGCGCGTTGCGCGAGAATCCGCGCGTTTGCGTGGTCGTCGCCGCCATGACGCAAGGGAATATGCTCGAAGACGCGCGCGCGCTGTATCCGGATCGATTCTTTGACGTTGGGATTTGCGAAGCTCATGCGGTAAATTTTGCCGCCGGATTAGCGAAGTCGGGTATGTTGCCGATCGTCGACGTTTACAGCGGTTTTCTTCAGCGCGCGTACGATCACTTGTTCCAAGAGGCGTCGTTGCAGAATCTTCCAATCGTCTTCTCGCTCGACCGATCCGGCTTTGTCGGAGCGGACGGCGCTACGCACCACGGCGTTTTTGACCTGAGTTATTTCCGTCCTCTCCCCAATATAACGCTTCTAGCGCCTTGCGATTCCGACGATATGGGCGCGGCGTTCGAGTTTGCGCTGAACAACCCGGGACCGACGGCGATTCGTTATCCGAAAACGCGCGCGGGACGTATCGAACGTCCCGCGCGACCCTTTGAGTTGGGTAGAGCTGAGGTCTTGCGCGAAGGACGAGACGGCGCGATTATTCTTTGCGGGGGCGGATTGGCGGCGACGGCCTACGACGTTGCCGCTGAACTAGCGGACGCAGCGCGCGCCGAACCCCTCGACGTCGGAATCATCAACGCTCGATTCATTAAGCCCCTGGACGTTGAAACGCTTCTGGCGCCGCTACGTCGCGGCTTGCCCGTCGTTACCGTCGAAGAGAACGCAGCGCCAGGAGGATTTGGCGCCGCGCTTTTGGAGGCGGCGAACGAAGCCGGAGTCGACGCGCGCGCCGTTGTGCGGCTAGCGGCGCCCGACTATTACGTTCCCCACGGTTCGCGCGAAGAGGAGCTTGCCGAGGTGGGACTTGATCGATTAGGCGTTATGACCGCATTTCTTAAAGCGCGTGAACGAGCGCAGATAATTAGAGGCTAGTCTATTTTTTGCCGTCTTAGAGTCCTTGCATTCTCCTGAACGCACGCGATATAGGCGCGTCTCGACTGATAAGAAACGCTCCAGACGAAGCTCTTCGCTCGTCCGGAGCGTTTCTTTAGGTCCAGAGTTTCAGCGCGTCGTCTAAGACTCCGCTCCACTCGTTCGCCTGATCCTTCGAGACGCCTACGCCGCCGTACTGAGCGCGATAGTAAATCTCGACAAGTTCGCGCAGTCGCGCTCGAAGGTTAGACGGCGTGGGAGCAAAACTCGGCGCTTCGATTGGGTTGGCGCGCGCGTCGACGCGATTCTTGGTTTTTTCTTTACCGTGTTTTAAAACGCCTCGTCGATCTTTAACGTTCGAATCGATCGTTTCGACGGGAATAGGTCGCTCTCCAGCAACTATTTGATCTTCCATGACAAATCGTTGTTCGAGGAATTCGCGCGGGGTTTCAGCGCCTTTTCGAGGCGCGCGCAGTCTTCTCCCCAGCGCTTCTTCGAGTTGCGCGTAAAGCTTAATAGAGGGGTCGGCGTTCAAGAGCGCCATCCTTTTTGCCTCTTTCTCCTTAGCGCGTTCTATTGCACGTTTAGCGTTCTTTGCGACGGAACGTCCCAATTTGAAGAACAGATAGAGGAGAACGGCCAGTAAGGCCAGAACGGAGAAAACCACAAAGATGGAGGTTGAGGACCAGTCGCCAGCGAGCGCGTTCTTAAAGGAGTCGAGTACGCTTCGTAGGAAATCGCCGACGGAACTAAAATTCTCGCGTAAACGTCGCAAGTATTCAATCGTCGACTTCACCGCGCGCGCGATCGGCTCATAGACGTTCCTCATTTGCCGCGCGGCGTTGAAATTCAACACCCAGTCGTTGCCGAAGTTGTGGAAGAATCTCGACCACGTGAAAATCTGAATAGCAAGCGCGTTGGGGCGGTCGGCGTCTCTTTCCGCCGCAGGGGTTGCGTCGAGGCGTAGCCAGGCGCCGTCTTTCGTCCAATCGCGGCCGAGGGGCATGCACGTGCCTCCGCTACCGTCGTCGACTGCCCCCGCGAATAAATCGGCGTAAGCGGATTTATTATCGGGCAACTTATCAGGAGGAACGTAAGCTTCAACCCAGGAATGGGCGTCCGATTGTCGAACGGTCATTTCTTTCGAATCTGAATCGGGGTATGCGGCGAAGCCGACGACAACGCGAGACGGTATCCCCACGGCGCGCAACATCATTGCGAGCGCGCCGGCGAAATATTCGCAGTGTCCTTCTTTGTTCTCCGAAATGAAATCTTCGAGCGGATCGACGTCTGGATCGCGCAAGACGCCGCTACGATTGTATTTGTACTCTCCTGCGTCGCGCAGTCTGCTTTCAATGTATTTGGCGCGAGCAATGAAATTCTCTTTCGGTTGTTTCGATTCCGCGTCCCACATGCGAGCTTTTTCGACGAGTTTGGGAAACTTATCGGGATCGATCATGAGATATTGCGGCAGGACGCCCCAAACTTTCTCCTGATTGGGCGCGAGTTGCGTCTGGCGTCCAAAGGTAAAAGCGGTGGAGAGAAAGGTCGCAGTCCCTCTCCAACCGCCGCGAGCGCGGTCGATGAATTCAATAGAGTTATTGGGACGCGACGCAATATTTGGCGCGGACGCGGCAAAAGCGACGGGCAAGGGCAAAAAGACGACGGGCGTGTCGAGCGGTTGTTGCTCGATTTCGAATGCGATAACGTCTGATCGCGAGTCGTATTTTAATCGTTCAGGCTCGACCGCGCCCGAACGAACAAGATTCAGAAGCGCCTCGATCGTTCCAACGTCGCGAAACCTTCCTCGCGCATTTGGAGACGAGAGGAAAAACGGCTGGACGTCGAGCACGGGTCGGCGAGTCATTTCCGTTTCAACACGCGAACGCGGTTGGGAACTGATCGAATAGACGCTCGACCGGGACGGATCAGTCGGCGGCGGCGTGATTCGAAACTCAAAATTATTACGCGCCGCCTCGTTTGGACGCAAATCATTTTCAGAAGCGAACTGGAGCAGATACGAGAGAATAAAAGAACTGTCCGCTAACGTGAAGGCGTCAATTCGATACTGAAGAAGCGAGAAATTATCAATTGGGCCGTTTCGCGTATCGAGTTCGCTCCAGCGGCGATCCTGGTAATTGGCTAACGGAATCCCGCGCAGATAAATGGGCGAATGCGGATCGAGTTCGAAAGGGGAGCCTTCGCGCGTGTTGCGGATCTGCGCCTTGAGTACGACTTCTTTCGAATCGATCGTCGGCGCGAGATCGCCCAGTTCGATCGACGGCTTGAAGCCTGTGCGCGCGAAATTGCCGCGTCCTCCGCCCCAGTTGATTTGGTCGAAAGTTAACGCGCCGAATCCGAACTCGTCCATTCGAGGAAAGAGACAGAAAAAAACGCATCCGAAAACGAACGCCGTTAGCGAGCCTAAAACGAACCGTTTGAAGTATTCCACCGTGAAGTGAATTGGAAACGTCGACGGTCGCCTGAAAAAACGCGGTTCGTCTCCCGCAGTAGCGCGTTGCGCAAACTGTTGCGCGGCGACGCTGTCGAACGCGTCGACCGGTTTATATTCCGGCGCGTGCAAGGGTTCTTCCGCAGTAATAAGCTTGAGGTTTTTGCTGCCGGAGAATCGACTCTTAAGCGCGACGCGTTCGGAATAATACTTTCTTTCACCCCACAGAAAGAGTAGCGAATAGCACGCAAATCCCAGTACGACGAAGACTGGTAGCGCGACGACGAAGAGCGAACTGCGTTGAAAGACGCAGCCAACGGCGACTTCCACAAACGCGATAGAAACGATCTGATAGCACTTGCGCAACGTTTTACTCTGGAAGAAGAGTATCGTTTGCAACGACGCGAGAATATTGGCGATCGCAAAGGCGAGAAAATCCTGGCGCGAGCGCGTAAGCGCGCCTATTTGGACTGCGATCGCAAGAATGACGAGCGCGTTGCACGCCGTCTTGGAAAGCGCGAACTTCTTTTTATAGTCCACGAAATAGAGCGCGATAAGAATGCCGACAAAGGAGACGAGCCCTATGACGGGCGAGCTTTTATTCAGACCGTCGTCGCAAAGTTGCAACATGAAGGTTGCAAGAATAGTCGTGCAGGCGAGAACGAATGAAATAATGAAACTCATGGCGCGTTCCTTTTGCCGATAGTATCGCTAGCGATCCACAAAATTCTTATCGCGCGCGACGTCCATTAGGAGAACAGCGCGTCGACGAACGCGTTTGGATCAAAGACGTCGAAATCGTTTTCCGATTCGCCCAAGCCGACGTACTTAACCGGCAGACCAATCTGTTGACGAATAGCGACGGCGACGCCGCCTTTGGCGGTGCCGTCCAATTTCGTCAAGACGACCCCGGTGCAGTCGACCGCTTCGGAAAACTTTTGCGCTTGGCTGAGCCCGTTCTGACCGGTCGTTGCGTCGAGCACAAGAAAGGTTTCATGGGGCGCGTCCGGAATAAGCTTAGAAACGACTCTCTTAATCTTTTCCAGCTCGTTCATGAGATTTTTTTGCGTCTGTAAACGACCCGCCGTATCGATTATGCATAGATCGGCGTTCGTTTCAAGCGCGCGCGCCACCGCTTTGTGCGCGACGCTCGCCGGATCGCTTTGCGGCGGACCGAAGACGATCTCGACCCCGAGCCGATCCGCCCAAATTTTAAGCTGATCGACGGCGGCGGCGCGGAACGTGTCGGCGGCGCCTAAGACGACCGCGTTGCCCAGATCCTTTGTCGCCTTCGTTAGCTTCGCAATGCTGGTCGTTTTGCCGGAACCGTTGACGCCGCAAAAGAGGACGACGGTCGGGCCAGACTGCGCGAAATGAATCGTTGGCTCGTCTTGCGCCATGAGCGCCTTGAGCTTGGTCTTAATGACCTCGATAATATCTTCTTTCTTTACGACGCGGCCGCGAAATTGCTCTTGAATCTCGGCCGAGACCGCCTTGGCGGCGACGACGCCCATATCGGTTCGTACGAGCGTTTCAACCAATTCGTCGAGAAATTCGGAGTCGACAAGTCTGCCGTCCGACTTGAAGAGGTCGCGAACGTCCGTTTGCAAAACCTGAACGGTTCGCCCTAAGCCTTTTTTAATCTTATCTAGTAAACCCATGGAGACGTCTTTCTATCAAGTTAGCGCCGTCGCAGTTATAGAATCGTTAGGATGCGCTCGATTCGTCGTCTGCTTGCGGTTCGTCCTTCTTATCGAGATGATCGAGCACGCCGTTAAGAAACGCCGCCGAACCGACGTCGCCGAACTTCTTGCCAAGTTCCATGGCCTGCGAAATGACGACCGGCTTGGGCGTCTTAACGTAGAGCATTTCGTAAGCGGCGAGTCGCAGAATGCTGCGATCGACTAGCATTGTTCTTGCAAGCGTTCGTTGAGTGTCAAAAGCGTTGTTGAGCGCCGCGTCGACTTCGACCTTGCGAAAGACGACCCCGTCGTAAAGCTTTTTGGCGAATTCTAACGCCGTTCGGCGATCGGGGTCCGTGAGCGCGGCGTCGGCGGTTTCGTCGTATAAGTCGAGTTCGGTTTCCCAGTCGGGAACGCCGGTCGGGTTAAGTTCGAGCTGATGGAGCGCTTGAAAAGCGAGCGCTCTGCCGATGGAGCGGAGCCGATATACTTTGGATTGGCTTTCTTTTTTCATGATGCGTATTCTTGCCAAGTTCGACGCGATTACTTTTTATGTTTCTTATCGCGATTCTTTTTGAATGATCGGTCGCTGGAATTGTGCGACTTCGATTTGCCAAATTTGCTTTCCTTCTCGGAAGGTCGGCGTTTTTGACGATCCTTACCGAACTCGCGTCGATCCCCTGCGTCGTCTTTACGGTCGCGACCGCGCGAACCGCCTGGAATGAGCCAGCTCATATCGCCGGAATCCTCTTCGTCTTCTTCGTCGTCGAGATCGACAAGTTCGTCGGGATCGACGTCGACCGTCTCGAAATCGCCGCGCATATAGCGCTGAGAATTGCGTTCGAGCGAGTCAAACTCCCCGTCGTTGAAGTCGAACTTTAATTCCGGCAGTTTTCCGAAGAGGTCGAGCATTTCCAAAGCGACTTCAGCGGCTTCAGCGCCCTTATTGCCGGGCTGTTCGCCTAGCGCTTTGTCTTTGCCGATTTCCTGCGCGCCGCTACGCGCGAGCGCTTGTTCGACGGTCGCGCATGTGATAATCCCAAAGACGACGGGCAGACAATATTCCGCGCCGATACGCGCAATCTGATGACTGACCGCGCTGTTAATGTATTCGTCGTGTTGAGTCTCTCCCTTAATGACGCATCCGAGGCATATGACGGCGGCGTACTCTTCGTCTTGCGCGAAACGCTCGGCTAGGGTAGGGATTTCAAAAGCGCCCGGTACGCGGACGACGTCGATTTTGTCCTCTGGAAAGAGGTTCTCGCGTAATTTCGCGAGCGCGCCTTGAAGTAGATTCTCGGTGATCGTTTTATTAAACTTTGCCACGATAATGGCGATCCTTCCGACGTCGCCGGGCGAACATACGAAACCTTGATATTCGTTCATGATATGATTCTTCCTTACAACCTGGGGTATTCTCGCTTGGCGGCTTCGAGTTTCTAAACGCGACGCGAATCCAAAGACAACGCTCTTGCGAACGAACCAATTGTAACGCAAAACGCGGAAATAACAAGAGGCGACCGCGCGTTACTTCCGATCTGAATCAGACGCCTTTTACCGCTCGGCGCCCCGCGTTATCGCCTTCAGAATTCTTTCGACCTGAAGCGGCATGTTGGAATCGTCCTGATCCGCGTCGATAATAAAATCGGCGCGCGCCTTTTTTTCAGCAAGAGGCGTCTGCGTTCGCTCGCGTCGTTCGAGTTCGTCTTCGCGCCATCCTCGCTCGATTATGCGTCGACGTCGAGTTGCCTCGCTGGCGTCGACAAAGACCACATAGTCGACGAACGCGTCCCAGCCCGCTTCGAAGAGGAGCGGCGCGTCGAGAACCACGACATGCCGATTGGTCCCGTCGCGCACGATCGTCTCGCGCCATTCCTTAAACCTCGCGGCGAGCGGCGCGCGTAAGACGGCGTTGAGAAAATCGAGCTCGCGTCTGCCCTGCGGGGTCGGCGCAAAGACGAGGGCGGCCAATTTCGCGCGATCGACGCGTCCTTCCGAGTCGACGACGTCGCGCCATCTTGCGCGAAACGCCGCGAGAACCTCGGAGTTGTCGTACATATTGCGCGCCTCCTCGTCGGCGTTAAACGCGACGGCGCCCTGCGCGACGAATTCCTTCGTTGCGAAACTCTTTCCGGCGCCAATTCCTCCGACTAGTCCCAAGACGACGATTTTCGAGCGTGAGCTTTCTCGTTGATTTGATTCCCGTTTGTTCATTTTGGCCTCGAATCATAGTTTTCGTCGTACGATATGTTCGTGCGACGCGCCTTTCATCCTCCTATATTATCCTCTATGGCGTTTGCTCGACAAGCGCCTTGACGCGGCGCATTTTCACAGTTTACGTCGCCAGCCGGAAGCTCGGTCAATTGACATAACGCGACGAGGCGCTACAATCATTAGACCGTTAAAGTTGTAAGAGCGCGCAGTTCAGGCGGGGCACGGCGTTTCGCGCGCGTTTTTCAAAAGAAGGAATAGCAATGAAACACACCGATATTTACGACGTTTTGAACGACGCGTCCTATTTAAACCAGTCGACGACCGTTTGCGGTTGGGTGCGCACGTCCAGAGATTCCAAAAGCGTGGCTTTTATTGAACTCAACGACGGCACGTCTCACGCGCGCCTCCAGATCGTGCTCAATAAAGAGAAGTTTCCGGATCCATCCGCGTATCTTAAGCTCGGGTCTTCGCTTTGCGTCGTTGGAAAGGTTATTCCTTCACAGGGTAAGAACGGCGGCGTCGAGATGGATGCGGAAACGGTGGAAGTTATCGGCGACTGCCCGCCTGAATACCCGCTCCAAAAGAAACGCCACTCATTGGAATTCCTGCGTACGATTCCGCATCTGCGCTTGAGGTCGAATACCTTTAACGCGGTCTTTCGCGTGCGTTCCGTTCTGGCGGCGGCGATTCACGAGTATTTCCAAGCGCGTCGTTACGTTTACGTTCACACGCCGCTCATTACCGCGAGCGACTGCGAAGGCGCCGGCGAAATGTTTCGCGTTACGACCAGACCCTGGGACGCAAAAGAGGGAACGGAGAAAGAATATTACGACGCCGATTTCTTTGGTCAGAAAGCAGGGCTGAGCGTCTCCGGACAATTGGAAGGCGAAATGGCGGCGATGGCGTTTGGTAAAATCTACACCTTTGGACCAAGTTTTCGCGCCGAGTGTAGCAATACGCCGCGACACGTCGCGGAATTCTGGCACGTCGAGCCTGAAATTGCATTCGCCGAACTGCCCGACGTCATCGAAGTCGTCGAGGACATGATTAAGCACGTTGTGTCGGCGGCGCTAGAGAAATGCCCGACTGAGCTTGAATTCTTCGAGAAGAATTTCGAAGCCGGTCTGATCGCGAAGTTGCGTAATCTGGTCGAAGAGAAATTCGGCGTCGTTACGTACACTGAAGCGATTGAAATCCTCAAGAAGGCCGACGTGAAATTCCAGTATCCGGTCGAGTGGGGGGCCGATCTCCAAACGGAGCACGAGCGTTACCTCTCGGAAACGGCGTTCAAAAAACCCGTCTTCGTTACCGACTATCCGAAAGAAATCAAGTCGTTCTACATGAAGCAGAACGCCGACGGCAAGACGGTTGCCGCGACGGATCTGTTAGCGCCCGGCGTCGGTGAAATCATCGGCGGTAGCGAGCGCGAGGCGAATCTCGACAAACTTCTCGCCGCGATGAAAGAACGCAATATGACGACGGCCGAGTACGAACAGTATATTGACCTTCGCCGTTTCGGCAGCGTTCCGCACGGCGGGTTCGGGCTCGGCTTCGAGCGTCTTATCATGTACGTGACGGGAATCGACAACATCCGCGACGTTATTCTCTTCCCGCGCGTCGTTAATAAGATTTTCTAATTCGATTTTACTGCGCGCGTAGCGGTATCTTATTTGTCGCCGATAGGATCAGCCGGTCTTATCGGCGATTTTTGTTTCAACAGCGGGTCTTTTTGACGTAATTGGGACCGGTTTATTGCAAAAAGATATTTTTCTGCCTACAATAAGGGGAGGCATAATCCTAGATTGCTTGTCGTAGGTCGACGAGCGACGATATTGTAGTAAGGACTTTTTATATGGCGACAGACAAGACCTCCGCGCTCGTTTTGCGCAGTTCCTTCGTGGCGGCGTTAGGCGGGCTCCTTTTCGGTTTCGACACGGCGGTAATATCCGGTACGACGGACGCGTTGCAACGCGTGTTTGAACTTGATCCTAAGGGTTGGGCTCTCGGCTTTACGGTTGCGAGCGCGCTCATCGGCACGATCTTGGGCGCGGCGACGATACAGTTTCCTTCGAATCGGTTTGGTCGTAAACCGACGCTCATTATGATCGCGTTGTTATACCTTATTTCTGCGATCGGAAGCGCGTTTCCTTGGGACTGGTATTCTTTCATTTTCTTTCGTTTCCTAGGCGGAATCGGCGTCGGAGGCGCTTCGGTCGTTTCACCGCTCTATACGGCTGAGATTGCGCCGCCTAAGCGCCGCGGTTTTCTCGTCGCGCTGACGCAGTTTAATATTGTATTTGGTATTCTCTTGGCGTATGTGAGCAACTATGCGATAACCGCGTTCAATCTTGGCGACAACGCCTGGCGATGGATGTTCGGTATGGAAGCGATTCCAGCGTTCTGTTTCCTGGTAGCGTTGTTGTTTAATCCGGAGAGTCCGCGTTGGCTCGCCACTAAAAAACGCTATG
>CADCOO010000208.1 GCA_902803085.1 uncultured Planctomycetota bacterium | reverse complement strand
TTTGGAAGGCGCTTTCGCCAATTTCCCTGACCGTATCGGGAACGACGTAGGAGCGAAGTTCCTCTTTATCGGAAAATATACAGATCAGTTTGGTTTTATCCTTATTGAAGAGCGCGTTGGCGTCGGCGGTGAGGTAGGGATTCTCAGGGTCGACTTCGACTTCGTCTGGCAGCGCAAAACACCCGATTGTTTTAACGCTTTTCGGTATGACGATTCTATTAAGGGCGGTGAAGGCGCAGTCGCCGATTGTTTCGACGCTGTCGGGCAGAGCGATTTCTTCCAGCGAGTAGCATCCACTGAAGGCCTCGTCGCCGATCGATACGACGCCTTGTGGAATAACGACCTCCTCTAACGATTCGCAGTCTTCAAAGGCGTGGTCGTCGATTCTCTCGACGCCCTCGGGAAGAACGATTCGCGTCAGATCTTTGCAGCCGAGGAACGCGGATTCGCCGACGACTTTGACCGTATCCGGCATGCGAAACGCCTGAAAATCGCCGTCGATGGGAAAGTGAATGAGCGTCCTTTTATTCTTATCGAAGAGCGCGCCCGACTCAGACGAGAAACGCGGATTATTCGCTGCGACCTCTACGGCGCGAACGCCCGACAGCGCTTGCCAGCCGAGCGCGACGACCGTCTCGGGAATAACGATTTTGGCTATTGAATCTTGGATATTGAAAGCGCACATTCCGAGTCCGAAGACCGGACGGCCGGCGATTTCCGACGGAATTACAAGAACGTCGACGAGCGGACGCGCGGAAGGTTCGAGCCCCGTAATCACGACGCCCGACTCGATTATCTCGTATAAAAAGAGCCCGTCCGAACGCACATTAGCGTCGTCTTCGTCGACGATATCGGCGTCGGTTACGTCTTCTGGTTCGAGCGGTTCGCCGTAATAGTCGTAATATTTGTGCGGTAGAATCAGTCGGCGCATGGCTGTTTATTTCCTGTGTGGTTGCGGAGGGGGCCAAAATGGTCGAGTTCGTTGCGGCGAGAGTTTTCTGCATTGTACCCCAATTGACGGCGATTTCAAGCGAACGGCGTTTATGGCATAACGTTTTCTTGTGCGAGCTACGCGAGGGCATGGCGAATCGGTTGCGGTTTTGTACAATAAATGGTAGCGAACGCGTTGCATCGACGCGTTTATCCTGAATAGAAGGGGAGGGGAACGTGACGGGAATTTTAACGAATCTGTTGGGATTGTTTCAGAAGAAGCCGCAAGGACCGTACGGAATCAAAAGGGTCAAGGCCGGCGCGGCGATTGTGAAGGTCGATCAATCGGCGTACGACGAAAACGGACGCGTCGTTCTGCCGTCGGTCGTTGGAGAAAGGCGGGTCGTCGCGCTGGGCGCCTGGCTCTTTGAAGATTGCGTCGCGCTAAAGGACGTCGTTATTCCCGAAGGGGTTCTCGAAATTGGAGACGGCGCGTTCGACGGCTGTACGGCATTGACGAACGTCGAACTGCCCGAGGGGGTTGTGCGGATCGGCAGGTACGCGTTCGACGGAGCGACCTCCCTGACGAATATTCGTATTCCGGCGAGCGTTCGCGAGATCGGACTCGACGCGTTTGCGCGTAGCGCGGTCGCGGTCGACGTCGATCGCTATAACGACTGGTATTCTTCCGAATCGGGCGTCCTTTTCGATAAGTGGAAATCGACGCTGATCCACTTCCCAACGATAAGCGCGATTCGAGAGTACGCGATTCCGAAGACCGTTGGCGAAATTTCCGAATGCGCGTTTGAAGGGGCGTCCTCGCTCGTAAGCGTCGCGATACCGGGGAGCGTTAAGACGATCGGAAACGCCGCTTTTCTCGACTGTTCGTCGCTCGCCAAGGTCGAGCTTGCCGAGGGCGTCGAAACAATCGACGAGGGCGCGTTCGACGGGTGTTTCGCGCTGACGAGACTCGTTATTCCGACTAGCGTCTCGCAAATTGAGGATCCGTTTTACAAGTGTCCCGCCGTTCTCGTCGTGCGCAAGGGGAGTTATGCGGAAAGTTGGGCGCGCAGGGAAGGGCGCGAGTTTGAGATTGTGGAATGGCGCAAGACGTTTTAGCATCGCGCATTAGCGTTTGTGCGCGGATCGGGGCGGCGTTGCGTTGGAGATTGAATCATATTGGGGCGCGTTATGGGCGGTTTAATAAGGATGGAGGGGTATAAGTTGGGCGTTAACTCGTTGGACCTTTTTTTCCTCGAAGACGTCGAGAACGGCGTCGTTATCACTGGCGTCAATAAAAACGCGATTCCTGAGATCGGCGAGTTGGTCGTTCCGGCTGAAATTGACGGACGGCGCGTCGTTCGGATCGACAAAGGCGCCTTTGAAGGGTTCGATTTTGCAACGAGCGTCGTTCTGCCCAACGGGATTAAGGAAATCGAAGAGGAAGCTTTTTCTGGTTGTCGTTTCCTAACGCGCGTCGTTTTGCCCGAGGGGCTCGAGACGATTGGTAAGGACGCGTTTCACAGCTGCGCCGCGCTTAAGGAATTCGAATTGCCAAAGAGCGTTAAAACGATCGGAAAGCTCGCGTTCTGCCATTGTGACTCTTTGCTTAAGATAACAATACCCGCAAACGTTGAAACGATCGACGAGGGCGCTTTTTGGAATTGCGACGCCATTATTGAAGTCGACGCGAACAATATGAATTACCGTTCAGACGGGCGCGCGCTTTTCAATAAGGATAAAACCCTTCTTTTGAGGTATTTTGACTCAGAACCGGTCGAACGATACGTCCTTCCCGAAACGGTCAAAGAAATAGGAGCCGGCGCGTTTGAGGCAAATGGAACGTTAGTCGAGGTTGAGTTTCCGGATGGTCTTGTAAGAATAGGGGAGGCTGCGTTCAGTTGTTGCAGTTCGTTGACGCGCGTAAGGCTTCCGAGTAGCGTGATTGAGATTGGCCAATACGCGTTTGAGTATTGCGAGTCGCTCTCGGACGTCTCGCTTAACGACGGGCTGAAGAAAATCGGGAACGCCGCTTTTTACGAGTGCGCGTCGTTAAGGCGTCTGGTAATCCCGGGAAGCGTTTGTGAAATCGGCGAAAGTTTCCTTAGCTTTTCGAACGTGAAGGACGTCGTCGTGCTAGACGGCGCGGAAATAATCGGCGAAATGTCGTTTTGCCACGAGCTTGCGAGCGTCGAGATTCCCTCGAGCGTTAGGGAGCTAGGCGACGGCGCGTTTGAGAATTGCGATTCGCTCGACAGACTCGTTCTTCCCGCAGGGCTTGAAAGGATCGGTAAGAGAGCGTTTCGCGGATGTAAAACGTTAACGCAACTTGAAATTCCAAACGGCGTTGCCGAGATAGACGAGGAGGCGTTTTCTTCTTCGGGGCTCGCGAGAGTTATTCTTCCGGACGCTTTGGAAAACGTTAGCGATAAGCTTTTTTACGACTGCAACGAGTTGACGAACGTCATTATTCCAGATTCCGTTAAACGTATAGGAGACAATGCGTTTCGCGACTGTCAGAAGCTTTCGCCGGTCGTCTTGCCGACAGGTCTCCTAGCGCTCGGCGCAAGCGCGTTTGCCGGGTGTTCTAGCTTAACGAGCGTTATCTTACCGGACGGCGTCGAGACGATTGGAGACGGCGCCTTTGAAGGTTGCGACGCGCTGGTTAGAGCGGAGCTTTCCGCGAGCGTTGCGAGAATCGGCAAAAGGGCGTTTTGCGATTGTCGGAATTTAGAGCGCGTCGTTATACCGGCGAGCGTCAAAACGATTGGCGAGGACGCGTTTTATGGAACGCGCGCCGCGTTGGACGTCGACCCCGACAACGCAAGTTACGTTTCTCACGAGGGCGCGCTCTTAAGTAAGGATAAGAAGACGCTCGTCTACGTTCCTAACGATCCGACGAGGTCGAGTTACGACGTTCCGAATACGGTCGAAGCGTTGGCGCCGGGCGCGTTCAGAGGGTGTTCCGCGTTGACGCGTATCGTCGTTCCGTCGTCCGTTAAAACGATCGGAGTCGGCGCGTTTGAAGATTGCGACGCTCTGACGGAGATTACGATTCCGCCGCAAGTTGTCGAGATAGCCGATAAAACCTTTTGCGGATGTTTGGCGTTGCAGAAAATCATTTTGCCGAACTCGATTGAGAAGATTGGAAACGAGGCGTTCCGAAATTGTCGCGCGTTGGCGGATCTTGATCTTCCGGACGGCGTTCGTTCGCTAGGACGCTCCGTTTTTGACGAGTGTTTGTCTTTGTCGAAGATCCTTATACCAGCGAGCGTCAGAGAGATTGAACGCGACGCGTTTCTCCGTTCCAGCGCGAGGATTGAGGTCGACGAAAAGAATCCTGCATTTTCATCCGAATCGGGCGCGCTCTTTAATAAGAGTAAAACGAAACTGATCGCCTTTCCGAATCTTGAAGACGCGCCGACCTACGTCGTTCCCAAGAGCGTTAAGGACTTGGAACCGGGCGCGTTTTCACACTGCGAACGTTTAGTACGAGTCGTCCTTCCAGATGGAATCAGGGAAATTCCTCCGGACGCTTTTAATAGTTGTCGTAGCTTAACGAGCGCGGTTATACCGGCGAGCGTCAAAAAGATCGGAGAGCTCGCGTTTTACTTCTGCGAATCGCTAAGGACGGTCGAACTGCCGGAGAAGCTTTGCGAACTGGACGAATGCGCATTTTCCGCTTGTAGCTCGCTAACGAGCGCGACGATTCCTCCGAATCTTGCGGGAATACCTGCTGGCGCTTATCGAGGTTGCGAATCGCTAACGAACCTTGTTATTTCCGACGGCGTTCAGGAGATTGGCGACGGCGCGTTCTGGGAGTGTTCCGGATTGACGAACGTCGCTATTCCCAAGAGCGTCCAGACGATTTCAGCAGGCGCGTTTGGCTTTTGTAGCGCGCTAACGAAGGTCGAACTTGCTGAAGGCGTTCGCGAGCTTCATTACAACGCGTTTTTAGAATGTACAAAATTGCGCGAGGTTACGATTCCCAAAAGCGTGCGTTTATTTTCCTTTGACGTTTTCGAGGACGAGCACGTTACGCTCCGCGTTTACAAGGGAAGTTACGCAGAATACTGGGCGCGCGACGAGCGACTTTCCTACGTCGTTATCGACGAGCAGGGGGCGAATGACAAAACATGAGAGAATCCAACCCGACGAATACGCCGCTTCAATTTAAGTCGCACGTCATAACGCGCGACGAGATTGAGATTTACGATCTTGACGTCGACGCGCTTCCTCCGGACTACGAGCTTACTATACCGAGCGAACTCGACGGTCGTCGCGTCGCGCGTCTTGACGAACACGCGTTTGCATGGCGGCGAACGTTGAAGAGCGTCGTCGCGCTCGCGGGCGTTCGAGCGATCGGCGATTACGCGTTTGATAATTGCGCCGCCTTGGAACGCGTCGTTTTGCCGACGAGTCTTGAATCGATCGGACGCGGCGCCTTTGGCAATTGTCCGTCCCTTCGAAAGATTTTTATACCAGAGCGCGTTAGCCGCGTCGAGCCGACGGCGTTTTGGAATTCTCCAACGACAATAGAAATCGACGAAAAGAATCCCCATTTCAGCGTCGAATCGAACGCGCTCTTTGACAAAGACAAAGGGAAATTCTTGACTTTACTCGGCGGCGCCGTCCCTCAACGCGTCGTTTTGCCCGATACGGTTCACGAAATTGCGCGCGGCGCCTTTAGAATGCGACAGGCGCTGTCGAGCGTTCTGCTCCCGGAAGGCGTCGAGAAGATCGGCGATTACGCCTTTCACTTCTGCAGCGCGCTAACGAGCGTCGCGATTCCTAAGAGCGTCGTGGAGATCGGGGAAAACGCGCTGGCGTATTGTCCGGCGAAGCTCCTCGTTTACAAGCGTTCCTATGCGGAACGCTGGGCGCTCGAGAATGGACGCGAGCATAAGGTTCTTGACGAATAACTTTCGTCGTCTCAAAAATTCGGCGCCGCGCGTTGCGCTCCCTTGGCGCGCCGCTTCGGTGGGTGTGCAATATGCAGATTACGCGAATTTTTTCTTTTATCGCGCTTCTTTAATTAAAAAATCCGTTACAGACGCCCGGCTCGCGGCGTCAAAAGGGCGAGTCGGCGCTTATAATATAGTCGGCGTCATGTTCGCTTCCCGAGGTTGCGAGAGGACGGCAGATACGAATTTATTCATTCCCAGTCGGCGCGACCTTGAAGGTTGCGCGTACGCTAGCAAATACCAAAGGCGCAGTTCCATGAAGAGATTTTTAGCGCTCCTTTTATTCGCCGTTTTCATGGCGATAGGTCTTTTTTCGACGTTTTCAAACGCGCTCCAGCGTTCGGTCTGGTCGGCGCAGACGGGCGCTTCGGCGCATCAGGAGCCTGTTGTAAAAGGCGAAGTCGTCGCGGACGGAGTCGCAATAACTTACTTTGACGGTTCCGGCCTTTCAGAGTACAGGATACCCGACGAATACGACGGCCAACCGGTCGTCGAGATAGGCGAGAGCGCGTTTGCGGACTGCGATCTGTCGCGCGTTTTCATTCCGTCGAGCGTCAAGAGAATTGGCAAGCAGGCGTTTTGCGGGTGTCCCGACCTGAAGCGCGTTGATCTTCTCAATGGAATCGAGAGTATCGGCGCGGAAGCCTTTATAGATTGCTCTTCTTTGACGGACGTCGTTATTCCGGCGTCGGTCAAAGAGATTGGCGCCAGGGCGTTCGCGGGGTGTTCTAGTTTGGATCGGGTTGAACTCCCGTCTGGACTCGAGTCGATTGGAGAAGACGCGTTTGAGGACTGTACCGCTACGCTCTACGTTTACAGCGGCTCCTACGCGGAAAAGTGGGCGAACGAGAACGATTGCGATCATGAGACGCTTGGGGAAGCGTCGCCCGACGCGAACGTCGACGAGGACGAGGCGCCCGTCTTGGAGACTCGTATTGAGGAAGCGCCCGCAGAAGAAGCTTCCGTCCCGGACGCCGATCTTGACGAAACGCTTGGAGACGCCGCCGCCGACGCAGGGGTTGACTCCGCAGAAGCGACTGAAGGAGAGCTTGTCGATCTGGACGTCGACGATACGACTGCGGAAGAGAGTCCCGATACATTCAACGGCATTGAGGAGCCCATAGGGGAAGCCGCTTCCGGTCAGAACGCCGACGTTGAAGGGGCGACTGAGAATGAGATTTCCACCGCAGACTTCGAGGAGTTCGGCGCGGAGGACGCGAGCGAGAAAGATCCTTTCACCGAGGACTTCGACGTGAAAGACGTCGCCGCTTCTCCTAAGACGCCCGTCGAATGGCGCGTCTTCTTAGTCGCCGTGAACGAATACGACGCTAAATTCCCTGATCTTTGCTATGCAGAAAACGACGCGCGAAAGTTGCGTCGTGCGTTCCTCGATCTCGGCGTTCCGGAAGAGAATATTACGCTTCTCACGAGTTCCGGCGACTCTAACGGCGGGGAGTCGACTTGTCAAAATATCAACGAGAAGTACGACAAGTTCGTTGCGAATCTTCCTAAGGGCTCGGCGGCGTTCGTCTTCTTTGCGGGTCATGGTTTCAGCAAACGTGTGGTCAAAGATTCCCAAGACTTCGCGTTCGAGAACTATCAATCGCAATTTTTGCCGAAGGACGCTCTCTGGAACGACAATTTGATCCCAATCGAACGGTTGGTGAGGAAACTTTCCGGCTCTCAGGCGCGATTCAAGTGGATTTGCATCGACGCGTGTCGCAATATTTTTAGCGAGGAATTTCTCAAGTCCCAGAAAGGTGATTCCGACGTCGCCAACGTTATGCTGTCGCCTGAGCCGCCGGCCGGGCTCCTGCTCATGCAGAGTTGCTCCCTTAATCAATCGGCCACCGAGGGGGTTCTTTACGAGCATGGACTATTTACGAAGGCGCTCCTTGACGTCTTGCGCGGCGAAGCGCGCGTGAATCAGCGCAGCGTCGGCGCCTTGCGCCAGATTCACGACTATCTTATTGAGAAAGTAAAAGACGACGCGAAGCTGATTTCTGAGAAGTCTTATCGCGAACTGGAAAAATCTGGGAAAGTAGATCAAACTCCGACGTTCTGGATATCCGAAGTTCCTCCGGGGGAAGAGGACCTTTTCTGGGACGAAGAACTCTTGGTATTCCCCGAGCCGCCCAGCCCGACCTCCGACGTTGCGAACAAGACGGAAGAGCCGACTGTTTCCGCAACGAGCGACGTCGAAACGTCCAGCCCGCCGCCAGCGGCCGACTCTTCAACCACCGAACCGCAAAATCGCGACTATCGCATTCTGATTTTAGCCGGCGTCGTTATCGCGGCGATTTGGCTCGTTCCGAGATTCATGCGCTCGCGCGCCAAGACCAGAGAGAGGCGCAAGGGAAGGAGACGGTCAAAGCCGATTACGGCGCCGAAACCGTCCAAACCGATCGCTTCGCAACCGACTCCGATCAAACCTGAAGAAGCTCCGTCGGCTCCAGTTGAGACGATTGCCCCGCCGTCGGAGCCGACGACCGTAGCGATTACTCCGCAACCGGAGTCGATCGAGCCTGTTGGTTCGCCGTTGGAACCGACCGCTTCGATCGCGGCGATTACTCCGCAATCGGAGTCGGTAGAAGCGGACGCCGAAGGGCTGGAGTCGGAGGACGAGACGATCGATCTTATCGACGAGGCGTCGGACGATTTGAGCGAAACGGAGTCGGAAACGTTTGTTATTGACGGCGCTTCTTCGGAAACCTCGGCGTCTAGCGAAGGCAATTTCGACGAAGGTCCCGAAGGCGTCGTCGCGCCTCAGCTCGACGCGCCGTCCGAGCCTGCTCCGCTCCCGCAGCTTGAACCGGCGCCCGCCGCTACGCGTAAGGCAGGCGCCGCGCTGACCGTAGCGATCTGCGGCCAGAATACGCGATTCCGCTGGTGTCCCGCCGGCACGTTTTTAATGGGTAGTCCCGAGTTCGAAGACCGTCGCAAAGAGGACGAACGTCAGCGAGTAGTAACGATTTCGCGCGGATTCTGGATCGCGGAATCCCCGACGAATCAAAGCTTGTGGTCGGCGGTTATGGGCTGGAATCCGAGTCGCTTCACCGGCATGCCGACAAGGCCGGTCGAGCGCGTCGAGTGGGAGCAGTGCATGGATTTTATCGATCATCTTAACGCAGAGCACGCGCCTTCGGGCGGTCTCCTTTACGCGCTTCCGACGGAGGCGCAGTGGGAGTACGCGTGTCGCGCCGGGACGACGACGCCGTTCTCATTCGGGGACACGCTCAACGGCGTTATGGCGAATTGCAACGGACGTCATCCCTACGGCACGAGCGTTCAGGGCTATCGCCATCGCGCGACGACCACGCCCGGGACGTACTATGCGAATCCCTGGGGCATATTCGATATGCACGGGAACGTCTGGGAATGGTGCCACGATTGGTACGGCGAATATATGGGCGAGTCGGCGATCGATCCTCAAGGACCCGACAGCGGCGAATATCGCGTCGTTCGCGGCGGCTCGTGGCATTTTCA
>CADCOO010000207.1 GCA_902803085.1 uncultured Planctomycetota bacterium | reverse complement strand
GCTGGGAAGTCGAAAGACGACGTCGCCGCCGTTTCTATTAATCGCCGCAATGAACTTCTGGCACTCGTCCCACGTTACAATCTCCACAGGCAGGACGGAACCCTGGGAACGGCTGTTGTTCCCCGTCATAACCGTTTTCCAAAGCGCTTGCGACGTCTCTGTTTCCGCCAGCCAAAAGCCGCGCGTAATCGTTACTTTATGCTGTTGCTCGTCCCCGTCGCGATATTTCTCGCCTTCAGGGCTCCCCATCATGAACTCGCCGGGCGGACACCAGCGAAAACGAACGTCGATTCCATTAATCGTTATTACCCGCAACGCGCCAGGTTTACGATTTGAGCTCGCCGCTCCCGCGCCCGCGCCCGCGCTTGAACTTGTCCCCAAAGCAGCGGAGGAACCGCCGATCGCCGATTCGCCCGCAGTTGCGCCCGAACCGCGAACCACGTACGCAAATTCCGCCGTCTCGGGCTTCGCGTCCTCTAAAACGCTTCCATTTTCAGCGGCGGCGCCTCGAATTTGAAGTTTTAAGGCTTCGTATTCCTTGACCCTCGGGGAACGCGTCAGTTCGGCGACGGTCTCGTCCAACGCGATCGCGCTACTGACGTCGTCGAACGCAATCTGGTACCTTTTACGCTCCAGGTTCGCTTTCGCCGATTCGAAATCCTTCTTCGCTCGCTCGCGCGCATTGCTAGCCCACATCTCCTGCAACTTCTGATCGATCGCGTCGGCTAGCTTATTGTACTCCGAATTATTCGCGAGTTCTTCGGCGAGAGCGTTGGCAAGTTTGGGATCGGAACGTAGATCAGATTCTTTCACTTTCGGATTAAACGCCAGTTCCAGCTCCCTGCGCGCTTCGTCAATATTCCCCTCGCTGAACTCCCTCTTCGCTTTCTCATAGTCCTGGTCGGCGACGAAGAGGTAGTACCTCGTTTGGATCTCGCTAATCTCCGAGCTGAACGAATCCGCGTCCCAAAGCGCTTCTGGAATCTTGGCAAGCGCCTCGTGCGCGCCGTAGATATCGTCCTCCTTGAGCTTGCGCGCCTCGGCTAACGCCGTCTGACCCGCCTGCCAAATTTTATAATCATATCCCTCGACCGGAAGTTTCGTAAAGAGCGCGAAATCGTCAAGTCCGGATTCGCTATTAACGCGAACCTGCGGGTTCTGATGAGCGCGATGATAGCGCCACGCGTCTTCGTCGACCCGCTCCTGCACGTACGATACGATCTCCTGCAGGGTAATCATGCCGTCCTGGTCGGCGTCCGCCTTGGTGCGCTTCTCCAAATCTGAAAGCTTCGAGACGCTTTGAATTGTTCCGTCCGCTCTGCGCGTTATCTCTATATTGAGCGCTTCGATTAGCGATTTCGTGAAAAGTCCGTGCTTGAGCTTATCGTCGTTCGCAGCGGCGCCCTCGGGATTGTCGACCGCCGTTACGCGCGTGTCGGCGCCTTCGTACGAGCTCTGACCGTCCGCGCAACTCTGAAAGAAGAGCACGCCCGTCGGGATATTGTCTACGCTCAGGAACTCGGAACCGTCGACCGCGCGCGATTCAAGGTAATCGCAGCATGCGTCGACGCTAAGCCACTTGAATTTCGCGCGACTATTCGACAGCTTCTCGAGCATGTCGTCGATGGAGATTGACGTGCGACGCAACGATTCCACGCGCGAAAGAGCTATTTCCTGAGACTCTGACGCGTTGGAAGCCGCCGGAGTCGACTCGCTTGTAGATTCGATCGCGCCGGCGACAAGTCCGCGTTCCGACTTGCCGCTTTCGAGAACCGTGAGTTCAAGTTGCGCGTCGATCGGCGCGTAATACGATCGAGGATTCGACTCGCCGGATTCTTTTACGTTGAAACCATGACCGCTAAGATAGCAGAACGCGACTGAATTCTCCGTGAGACCTCCGACAAACAGATTAAATTGCCTTTCAATATTGTCCTTCGTCGGAACCATATTGAAATCCGGATCGCTTTTACGCATAACGATAATATTATCCGGCTTGACCCCGAGTTTAATAAAACTCAATCGGAGATCTTCCACGTCGGCGTCGGTATACGCTAACGCGCCGATTCCTTTCCGATAATCCTTGGAGCTGACAAGAAAGACGCGCCATTCGTTAGCGCTCGAATATCCAATCTGCTCGCTAGGAACCGCCTTCAG
Source organism: uncultured Planctomycetota bacterium (assembly GCA_902803085.1). Classification (GTDB taxonomy): domain Bacteria; phylum Planctomycetota; class Planctomycetia; order Pirellulales; family Thermoguttaceae; genus RUG369. Next base: position 481 of record CADCOO010000207.1, on the reverse strand, counting down.
CGCGCGCGAAAGATCCTGTTTAGGCCACTGTCCAAAGAGATCCCCAACGAACGCCGCGCTTAAAAAAAGCGCCGCGCACGCCCCAAACGCCGCGAAACGCAACTGTGGGAGTCGATTCTGTAAAATCACGCTTCTACCTTTCTATAATGGCGCTGAAGATCGACCGTTATCCCCCGATCCCCAGCTTGTCGGAATTCCAACAAGAGCGCCGACGATCGCGCTCTATCAACCAGTATAGAGAGGGACGGGCGACTTTTCCAACGGCTTTTTGAAAAAATGAGGGGAAAAGCCTCAGGACGTTAAAATGCGACTGGAAATATTCCTATTTTCGACGCGAAGCGACGCCCATCACTCGATTTCGTTCCCAAAAGCCCGACGGCTTCTAACGCGGGTTTCCTTTAACGCATTGTCGGCAGGTTGGAGATCGGTTTTAACGTCAGGCGTTAAACCCGATTCTTTCGCCGCGACTTCCTTCACCCCT
>CADCOO010000206.1 GCA_902803085.1 uncultured Planctomycetota bacterium | reverse complement strand
GCGCGCGGGTTTTCGTCCGGGTATCCGTCGAGTGATCCCATAACGAACTTTCCAGCGGGAATGCGCACGAATTCGATTTCGACGCCGTCGGCGAGCTTAACGGTCTTGGTTTCGGCGCCGTTTTCGAGCGCCTGACGTTGTAGCTCTTTCGCTTTCGGCTCGTCGAACGCCCAGTCGTCGCCGAGTTCGTCGGTCGGCTTGTCTTTCTTTTCGGGCTTAATGAATTCCGGGTCGGGCTTCTCGCGCATTTCGGTTAGTAGTCGGTCGTATTCGTTTTCAACGTCGACGGCGGCGGAATCGGCGTAGAGTTCGGAGAGCTCGAGACGTCGTTTCGCTTCGGGCTCGTTCCCCCACTTGCCGCGCCACGGGGCGTTGAAGTCGATCCAGTTGACAATTAGTCTATAGGCTTCGTCGTCGAGTTCGACGCCATGATGTCCCTTTTCAAGCATCTGGACGAGTTCGCTCGTCGAAGCGTGGTATTCGTACGGCGGCAGGACGTCCATATCCGTTTCCGGCCCGGGACGACGCACGAACGGATGGATATTATTGTACGCGGATTGCGCGTCGGCGAAGGACGGACGATCCGGCTTCGATCCGTCGTGGCAACCGATGCAGAATTTCTTGACGACGCGATGATAGAGGTCGAGTTCAAAGGTGATCGATCGCGGCGGACCGAGGTACTCTTGAATCTCGCTCGGCTCGCGTCGGGACGCCTGCTTGAGGACCGACTGCGTCGCGTCGAGTTGCGATTCGTGGCAACCGTTGCAACTGACGTTTTCGCCCGGCATGCCGACGAACCAGCTCCGGAAGAGCTGGACGGCGGCGCCGTTCTTATCGACTGGCAGTAGCGCGACGGGCGTGTTCGATGGAATTTTAAAGAACGCGGATCCGTCCTCTTCAACGGGGACGTAGCCCAAAATGCGCTTGATATCCCAGCTGCTCTGCACGCCGACCGACTCGTGTCCTCCGGTATGCAGGTACGCGAAGTGATACGCAAAGACCTTCAGTCCGACAATCTCGCCTTGCGGGACGTTTTCCGTGCCAAATCCGTTGTAGACGTCCGTAATAAAGACGGTCGCCTCTTTATCGCCCTCAATCACGCGATTCGGGAGAACCGGCGGCAGATCGCGTTCGACGAGGGGCGTCGGGAAGAAGTAGCCTTCGCCTTGAACGACGCTGATCGGCGTCATATTGTCGAACGTGTCGACTAGGTAGAGACCGAACGTGCCCGGCGCGCCGTCGATTTCGCAGTTCACCAGGACGTAGTTTTCGCAAAGAGGATAGGGGAAGGTAAAGCTGTACTTCAGACCCGTCGACTGCATGTCGAGCACGTTGCCGACCACGTCGCGACCGTAGCCCGGGATTTCCGCGACGAAGCCCGTCTGCTCAGCCGGCAAGACTTCCGGGTGCGCGTCGTATTGCGTGTTCTCGGGTCCCCATTCGAGCTCTGTCGGATGGAATCGGAACGGATACTTTCGCGCGATCGTCGGATCGAGAATGAGGAGACGGCCGACGTCGCCGCGCCCGTGATGGCCGGAGCCAATACCGACAATCTTGGAGGAATCGGGAAATTCTCGCGAGTGCCTAAACGCGGTCGGGAAGAATGAGCCCGAGCCGTAAAGTTCCGCCTGGTTGGTTCCGTCGGGGTTCATGTGGAACAGAATGCGGCTGTAGTAGTGCATAATGTCGCTGTATTCCCATCGCAGGTACATAATCCTCCCGTTCTTTAGCGGGGTCGGATCCCAGTCGGAGTCCTGTTCAAAGGTGAGCTGACGGACCTTTTTTGTTTCCGGATCGATGAGGTAGATATTGGCCATTGGGTCGGAGCCGTTAATGCACGGCAGCCCCTGTTTGCCGGCGTTTGAGCATGCGACGACCTTTCCCTCGGGAGTATAGCATGAGTCGAAGAAATCGACGTCGGGCTGGTCTGTGGGAGAGAGGGTTTTGAGATTATTGCCTTCGCGGTCGATTTCGAAAATAGCCCAGCGTTTGTTGTCTTCCGAGACGCTCGTGAACATAATGCGTTCGCCGTCCCAGTGGAGTTCCGGCTTGAGGATCGGTCGCCCGTTTTCGGGTTTAAATATGGGAGTGAAGACGGGATTCTCAGCGCGCAGATCGGATAGAATCCCCATTTCGACATTCCATCCTTCTTTCGGCACGCGGTCGATAGTCATGAAGTCGTCGCCTACGGCGGGGAGTCGGTTCGATCGTACGACGAGTAGTTCAAGATCGTCGAGTTCCGGCAGCGCGAGTAGCGCCTTTCTCCGGAATTGCGCGAATCGCTTCTGCCAGTCTTCGTTGTGATCAGCTTCTTTTTCTAGTTCGTCGAGTTCCTTCAGGAACTGCTCTCCGTTGGGATAATCGTCGCCGAACTGGGAGATCATGTCGTTAATAGCGCGTCGAACGGATTCGACGGTGTTGATAGGTCTGTCGTTGTCGTTTCCAGGGAACTGTCGCGCTTGCGCAATGGTAGTCGCGACGAGTAAGGCGAGGAAAACGGCGATCGCCGAGCGGAAATTTCTCATAGCTACCCTCTCGATATTTGCGAAGGAATTGTCTCGCACACTTTATGTCGCGCGCGTCCTCGCGACGCGCGTCTCGCGGTATTCTACCACAAGAGTCGTCGCGTGTAAAGAATTTTTTGGCGCGGCGATCAATTATTGCTTATTCGGTTTGTTAATAGAAAATCGAGAAAACAGGACAGTTGGGTTTGTGTGGGTAGAAAATGGCGGAAAATCGAAAAAAAGTCAAGAAAAAACTTGCGCGTCGCGCCGGTTGATATTACTCTTTAGATAATCTGGCGTTTTCGTCGAGACGGCGAGACGTTCGATCGCGAGCTTTCGAAACGTAGAGTTCACGTTCGTCCGCGGACGCGGCGTCGCGTTGGCGCGTTCACGATAGATTTGTATTTCGCGCGCGACGCGATTAGAAAACCTGATAGAGGAAACACAATGAAAGTTGATCACATCTCGAAGACGACGTTCCGCGTCGTTAAGACGGCGTTATGCACGCTCCTTCTGCTGGGATTTTTCGCCTGCGCGACGTCGAGCGTCATGAGTCAGAATCGAAACAATAACAACAATAATAATAACAACAATAACAATAATAACAACCGAAACAATAACAATAACAACAATAATAACAATAACAATAATAACAACAATAACAACAACTACGATAGCCGCTACTACGGTTGGGGCTATCGTAGCGCGGTCGGCGGCGTGATGATCGACGCGAACGGCGCGCTCCGCAATGCGACGCAACGTGAGTTGCGCGCGTCGAACGCCGAGCTCATGGCGCAGATGGAAGCGATCCCGAGCGACTTGTCGCAGCCGAGCGACTCTCGTAAGATTTCCCTCAAGCGCCTCAACGCGCTCCTTGCCGAATGCCGCGAGTCGAATCAACCCGTGCCGGACGCCGCGCGTTATCTCGGCGGTCTGACGTCAATCGACTACGTCGTCGCCGTTCCGGAAGAGAACGATATTTACGTCGTAGGGTCTGCGGAGCCGTGGACGCTCGACGAGTCGGGCGCGATCGTCGGCAAGAAATCGAAGAAACCGGTCTTCCAGCTTGAAGATCTCATTATTGCGATGCGTTCGCTGACCGCCGAGAATCACGAGCTCATTTCCTGCTCGATCGACCCGACGCGCGAAGCGCTTCAACGTCTTGCGGCGCTCGGTCAACTGAGCGACGCGAACGCGAACGCGGAAGCGATGGGCCCCATGACGGTAACGCTCACGGGCGTTCCTTCCGACAGCCGCATGGCGAACGTTTTGGTCGCGGCGGACTACCGTCTGAAGCGTATTAGCCTAGGCTTTGACGAGACGTCGGTTAAGAATTTCAAGAGCTACTTCAGCATGATTCGTACGGGCAAGTCCGCGTACGCGCAACGCTTCTGGATGGAGCCGAAGTACGAGACGATCTATCGCGATTCCGACTCGCTCGTTTGGAAGGTTTCCGATTCTTCGGTGAACGTTATGACGGAGCGCGAGTACTTCACGTCGCGCGGCGATCGCAACGTTTCGGGCAAGGTCGATCAGGTGGCGACGCGTTTCGCGACGAACTTCAATAAGCGCTACGATGAAATTTCGCGCGCGGAACCGATCTTTGCGGAAGCGAAGAACGTTATGGACGTCGCGCTCGTCGCCGCGCTCATCTATCGCGAGAATCTTCAGAAGAAAGCCGACTGCGATCTGAACGAGTTCACCGGCGCGACGCTTATTCCGGCGCTTGCGGTTCCGGAGACCGTCCAGAGCGGTTCGCTTGTTCGTCAGGCCGGCGCCAACGCGCTCGTCTCCGTCACGGGCGGCGTTCTCGTCAATCCTTGGGAAGCGCTCGAAAAGAACGTTAAGGTCGACGAGTCGCTTTCATTCGCATCCGTTGAATTCCAAGGCGCCAACTGGTACGCCGACTAGGTTCAACATCCGAACAAGACGCGTGTTTTTACTCATTTTCGCGCGTTTTGTGTCACGTCCGGAACCACCCCGGCCTCGCCTGACGTCTCCTTTCTTTCCTCTCAAGAACTCCTCGGTTCTGTGGGCTTCTCTATGGCGAGGTCTTTTCTCCCCTCCTGCGGACGTGTGGGAACGCGCCCCCTCCGGCGCGTTCCTTTTTTAGTCTTTTCACGTTCGCGCGCTATCGTCTCACGTCGGTGGGAATGAGCTTAGTAACGTCGATCTTTTCGACGCGTCCGCCGGCCTCTTGCCCTCGTTCTTTCTGGAACGCCTCGATTCCGCCTTTGTACGACTGTTTAAGCCATAGCGCGTATACGGCGTCCGGGTCGTCTTGCCAGTAGACGTTTTCCGTTAGCTTGGGATTTTCGGGGGTCCAATCGATATCGGAACGCACGAGGGACTCCGTCGCGTTCGCGAAAGTATTGCCGCGAATTAGGACGTTGCGCGTTTGCGCGCTATTGCTGTAGAACATGAGACATCGTCCGTTCGGATCGGGTCGCTGGGCGTGTCCCCAGCCGTATCCGGCGTTCATGCACAGGTTGCCGACGAACTGAATATTCTCCGTAACGGACGTCTCGTCGCGGTTCCAGTATTCGAAGGAATATTCGCAGTTCCAAATGACGTTGTTGCGATAGACGATGTTGCGCTCCACGTTCGTTCCCGAACCCTGGTTGGTGAGCGCGGCGTCGTAGACTTCCCATATGCGGCATTTCTCGACGATGTGATCGCGCGCGTTCGCCCAGAATTCAATCGCATTGCCAAAGCGGACGCGTCGTCCGTCGCCGCCGCCCTGATACTGGTCGCCGCCGCCGATCCACGCTAGATCGCAATTCCGAATCGTTATGCGCGCGTTTCCGCTCCCGCCGAAGCCGTGCGCGGCGCCGTAACGGAGATCGAGCCCGTCGAAGATCGCGTCCGTAACGCCCGATAGATCGACGATATGCCGCATAACGGCGGCTTCCATCGTCTTGTAGCGCTTAGCGGGGTTCGTCTCCGAGTAATACCAGACGCGTCCTTCGCCGCGTTCGTAGCAGAAATCGTCTTGCGCTTTGAGATCGTCGATCGTCCATCGTTTCCATGCGGCGCGGTCGCCGTTGAGGATAATATTGCCGACGTCTGGAGCGAGTTGAAGCGCGTCGAGTTCGACTTCCTCCGCTTTGAAATTGGAGAATTCCAGACGCGCGCCGGTCGGAAGCGTTCCCAAGTAGAAGGTGAGTCGCGCGTCGTCCGCGTCCTGCTTGGCCGTGATAATAATCGACTGACGCGTCGGCGTCTCGCTCGCCTGTAATTTCCCAACGACGCTTCCGTAATTCGAATAGGGCGCGCCCTGACTCATGAGGGAGATCGTCGCGCCCGTCGCGTTCGTCGCCAGAAGATCGAAACTGATTCGATAGGAACGCCCCGATTCGATTTTAAAAGGGGAATTGAACCATTGAATATGATTTCCCGCCGAGCCGGACGCTTCGACCGTTAGGACGAACTTTCCCCCCGACGTCTCGTACTTGACCTTGGCGCCATTCTCATGATGGAGCGACCATTTTCCGGCGAGAATTTGCTTGGCGTCGGCGAGAACGCGGGTTTCGTTCGGTCGGGTCGCCCAGAGATTGTCGCCCACTTTGACCCAGTCGCGTTCCGACGCTAG
>CADCOO010000205.1 GCA_902803085.1 uncultured Planctomycetota bacterium | reverse complement strand
GAAATTGCCAACGACTCGCAAGAGTATTCTGTAATCGACGCGACTTATCCGATTCCAGCCGTCGCCGGCGATCCGTTGAATCTCTTTGCGCCCGATCGTTCGGGCAGGGCGATTATGAACGTCGGGAAAAAGGGATACAAGTCGACGTACAGCTATCCGAATCACGTCGCGTCGATGCAGTATTTCGCGTACTGGGGCGAGAAGAACGGCATTTATCTTGGCTTCCACGATCCGGACGGCGCAATGAAGAATTTTGCGATCGACGTCGCCAATGGGGAAGCGCGACTCCGTGCGACGTTTCCTGCGATCGGCGCCGGGAACGTCGCCAACTCCTTCTCGCTCGGCGGCGAAATGCGATGGCAAACTTTCGACGGCGATTGGTACGACGCCACGATGCTCTACAAGTCCTTCGTCGTCAATAAAGCGAAATGGACGCCCGTCAAGGGACGACCCGACACGCCGCAACAGTTCAAAGAGATTCCCTACTGGATTTGCGACTACATTCCCAACTCCGAAAAACAGCTCGACGCTCGGCCCATGACGCTTGCAACCGTTTCTGAACGTTACGGAAAGGACTACTGGGTCGACGCTCCTATTAAGCTCAAGGAGCGACTCGGAACCCCCGTCGGGTACCAAGTCTATAACTGGCATGAGATTCCCTTTAATATCAACTATCCGCACTTCCTACCGGCGCGCGAGGAATTCCGCGTCGGACTCGATAAGCTCAAAGCGGCTGGACTTTACGTCTTTCCGTATATCAACGCGGTGAGTTGGGAAATGGACGACGCCGACGAAGGATTTGAGGAAAACTTCGCCAACGTCGGCGTAAAGGGCGCTGCGCTGAATTCGGACGGCGCGCCGATTTTCTATCCCTACCCGCAAGTGAAAGCGTCCGGCGAAAAGACGCGACTGGCGATTATGTGCCCCGGTTTCGCGCGCTGGCGCGAGATTGTCGAAGAGGTCGCGCGCGGACTGGAAGCGAACTTGCCTATCGACGGCATTTACTTCGATCAGATCGCCGCCGTCGCTCCGGCGCCGTGTCGCAATCCGAATCACGGGCATCTTACCGGCGGCGGCAGCTACTGGTCTGACGGATATTGCCGTATGATGGCGAAGATTCGCGCTGGGAAGCCTGAGAACGCCTTCTATTACAGCGAGTCGAACGCAGAAGTCTACGTCGGCGCGTTCGACGGTCTTCTCACTTGGATCTGGACGAAAGGGGACGACGTACCAGCCTTTCCCGCGATCTACGCCGGGCGCGTCCAAATGCTAGGGCGCTATACCGACGGCGCGACCCGCGACGACGACGATTACTTCCGCTATCATATTGCCGAGGGACTCCTCTTTGGCCAGCAGCTTGGGTGGCTCAACGCCAACGTCGTCTTTAACGACGACAGAATGGCGTTCCTCGAGAAGATCGTTCGAACTCGCTACGAGCAGTCGAAGCTGTTCAACGAAGGAACGTTAATGCGTCCGCCGAAAGTGGAGTGTAATCTTGAGCCCGTTACGTCTTCTGGAATTACGATGCGGCAGGTAGTCGCCGGCGCGTGGAAGATGGACGACGGGAGTAAAACGGTCCTCTTTGTCGTGAACGTCTCAAAACAACCGGCGCAGGCGACGCTTCGGTTCTCGCCCGAGGAATATGGCGTCGATTGCGCGGACGAGTTGAGACTCGAATTGCCGCCGACGTCGGTTCAAGTTATTGAATTGTAAAGAGATTGCGTCGACGCGATTCTGCTTGTAATTATAAACGAGCTAATTAGGACGCAATTAATCCATAGTCTTTTTACAGAACATATAGGTAATAATATGAGGTTGCAATTAAACAACGCTTACTCGCGCTTCTTGTTGTGCGCCGCGGCGCTTCTCGTGTCGTTGAACGTCTCGTTCGCCGCCGACTCCAACGTTAAAACTGCCGGTAATCCGATTGATCCTGATTGGTACGCCGATCCCGAGGTCGCTTTCTTCGACAACCAGTACTGGATTTTCCCAACTCGATCGCTACCCTTCGACGAGCAGACTTATTTCGATTGCTTCTCCTCACCCGATCTCGTTACCTGGACGAAGCACGAGAGAATTCTCACGAACAACGAGATCAAATGGGCGCGACGCGCTATGTGGGCGCCTTCCGTCGTTGAGAAGGACGGAAAATACTACTTCTTCTTTGGCGCGAACGACGTCCACGAAGGCGAAGTGGGGGGCATTGGCGTCGCCGTCGCCGATAAGCCGGAAGGACCCTATCGCGACCTGCTCGGCAAGCCGCTTATCAACGAAATCGTCAACGGCGCGCAACCGATTGATCAGTTTGTCTTCCATGACGACGACGGAACGTATTACCTCGTCTATGGCGGCTGGCGACATTGCAACGTCGCTAAGCTCAAGGACGATTTTACTGGGCTAGAACCCTTTGAAGACGGCTCTTACTTCCGTGAAATTACCCCAGAAGGGTACGTTGAAGGTCCTTTCGTCTTCAAGAAGGACGGAAAGTACTACTTCATGTGGTCGGAAGGCGGATGGACCGTCTCGAATTATCGCGTTGCGTACGCGATTTCCGATTCGCTGTTCGGGCCTCACAAGAGAATCGGAACCCTATTGGGAACCGAGCCCGGGCTCGCCAAAGGCGCCGGACATCATAGCGTCCTGCGCGCGCCTTCCGGCAAATGGTATATTATTTACCATCGCCGTCCCTTTAATGAGAATAACGGCAACTACCGCGTTACCTGCGTCGACCGCATGGAATTCAACGACGACGGAACGATTAAGCCCGTGAAAATGACCGCCGAAGGCGTTGAACCGGATCCGGTCGTTAAGGAATAATTCACGCGTTTTCGCTTTAAGGCTAATGATAAACTGCGCGCCCTTAAGAGACGTCTTGAGGGCGCGCGCTTTACTTTCTGGACGACGCTAAAGAGCGTTAGATTAGAAGTTCAGTATTATTGGGCGAGGATTGTCGTCGTCCAACTTCTTGCGAATTTGAGAGAGGGTTCTGACTCGCGACGTATCCGACGGGTTGGATTGCGAGTACTGTTCAATCGCTCTGTCCAGGAACGTTTTAGCGACCTCTTTATTGCGTTCTAAAGCGATTATTTGGGCAAAGTTGGGCAAGACGGTAGCAAGAGAACCTCCCGAAAGAGATTGCCGAATAATTTTGTCCCCGACCGCTAGCGTTTGCTCGTCCCCTTGACGTATGGCGTTCTGTAGTTCGTGGGCAAGAATAACGACGTTAAGCGCGTCGACGTACCCGTGATCCCACTTGTCAAACGGTTTTTTCGTCTCGTCCGCGAATTGCGCTTTGATTTTGGAGATTTCCTCGTCGGAGAAAAAGGAGTTGGCTAAAACGTTCGGTTTGAAGGGAACGCCCGCTCGAGCCTTGTTGAATTCAAGATAAAGATCGGCGCGTTGCTGGGCGAGGCTAGCTCTTCGCGTGATTTCCTTCCTTTCGTCGAGCGGTTGGATCGCATTTAAATACTCCTTGAGTTCCGCGTCGATCTTTACTTTGAGTCCTTGATAAAATTCGTCGGATTCGTCCATGGGAACGTCTAATAGCGATTCGTCGAATTTCTTCGGTTCGACGAGGAGCGGCGAGTCGAGTTCGCGGACTTCGTGACCATGAGCCGCTTCCACCTCACGTCGCGCGATTTCCTGGTCGTAGTAGGGCAGGACTTTCTGGCGGAAATCGTACGCGAGTTGCGCGTCGATATTACGACCCGCCATAACGTAAAACTCGTCGCAAAGTCGCCCCAGTCGCGGATCCTCTTCCATAGCGGCGGCGAGTTCGTCCCCAACCTTTCTGACTTCCTCAATCTTATCGCGATTTGCTTCGGGGCGGTTGTAATCAAAGTCAACGCGCTGAAGGAAATTGAATAGGGTTGAGTTAAGACCGCGTAAGCGGTTAGCAATTCGCGCGAGCGCTTCTTCGTCGTTCTTTTCCTTGGCTTCTTTTTCTTTTGAGAGCAGGTCGACGCGCAGGTTGGCGAGTTCGGCGAATTTCTTCTGATCCGCCAAGGCTCGGACGTACATTGAGAACGCGGCGTCGGAATCCTTCGGGTTAAGCGACTCGTCGAACGCGAACTTTTTGAAGTACGGCTCGAAGATCGGGCCGCTCTTGGCTTGGAACGCCGCCGTATACTCGCGTTGCGTCGCGTATATTTTAGCGAGCATTTCTTCTCGCTCTTGTTGCGTCGCTTTTTGAGGATTGATCGAATTGTGAAGATCCGTCGTTCGCTTGGTGATCAATTGATTTAACCGGCTATATAAGGTCGACCAGCTTTGGCGGTAGTAAGCGAAATCCTTGTCCGGCTCGAGATTGAAAAGAGGATCTTGCCATAGCTCTTCGAGGGAATTGGGCGAGCCGGGATCGTTCGGAAGTATGGCGGTTACTCCGCCTTGACCGTACTCTATGTAGTCGCGTCCTCGACGCGCTTCTTGTGCCGGGGAAAGTTGACTGTAGCCTACAAACGCCAGAGTAAAAAGGGACGTAAAGAAAAACGTGCGGCAACTTCTTGATTTCATGCGATACCTCACTGTGACGCCTCTGGTACTGAAGTTGTTAAACGATTCCAACGCCCCCTGAATCAAGGCGAGCGAGAATCTCCGAACGCGCGATTAACCGTTATTCTACTATTTCGATTTCTTACTGTCAAGTTAAACGCGTCAATCGATTCGGTCTAATCCGCCCGACTAACGGCAAGATTTCCGAAATGCGTTGGCAGTTACAGCGCTTCCAGTTTCTCGATAAGCTCGCTCCAATCTCGAATGTGGAGGCATTCGACGGGCGCGCCTTGTTCGCGCGCGACCGCATTCTCCTCCGAGCGAACCGCCGCGTCGCTATCGTACCAGACTGGGAAGACGCCCGCGTCCGCCGCGCCCTTGACGTCCCAATCGAGTCGGTCGCCGCAGAACCAAACGTCCTCCGGTTCTAAGCGCGCCTTCTTGAGCGCGATTTCAAAGATCATTTTATCCGGCTTGCGATAGAGGTATTCGCTCGACGCCATAATGAACTCAAAACGCGCGCGCGGAAGAAATCGCGTTATCCGTTCCGTTAGCGTCGCGCTTGACCAGCACGTGTTGCTTACGACTCCGTACCTGACGCCATGCTCGTCGAGGTAGTCGAGTAGGCGATCGACGCCTGGCATAAGGGCGCCGGTTACCGCCGCCGTCCAGAAGGTCTGCTCGATTTCGTCCGGCGTCAGAGAAAATTCCATTTGCAGGAACTCGAACATGGACCGATAGCACCGTTGCGCGCCGACGTCGAAATAGAGCTCGCGCGAAATAATCGTCGGCGCGTTAAAGAAGCGCTCGACCGCTTGCTCCAATTCGTCGACCCCGCAATTGTTCGGGTTTGCCGTCGCGTATTTCAGGAGTTCGCGATAGCCGCGCCTGTAGTCCTTTACCGGTTCGCTAAGAAGCGTGTCGCCGTAATCAAAGAGTATCATTTTCGGCTTGATCATTTGCTCGCCATTCTTTCTGAAAGAGTTATTTGTTTGCGCTAGTTTTCCTGCGTTCGCCGAAAAATCGACGAAACCGTGGAAGGACGATCAGACGCAACGCAGAACTAGCGGATAGAATATCAAGTAATAAAGAGCGCCCCCTCAAAGCGCTGAGATGAGCTTTACGGTCGCCGAGCTAGCCGACGACCAACGCGTTTATTCTACGGTCAACGACGCGTTTGTCAAGAGCGAACGACGTCCTGAATTCAGTCTATTGACTTTCACGTGCTCGCTGGTAAGATAACCTCGAAGGGTAGGCTACGCCTCCGTTAAGTGAAACGCTAAACTGAAGTCGTCGACTTCTTATTCGGGATATACGATCATGTCAGAGAGCCGGTTGTTCGATTGGGTTGATTTCTATCAAGAGTTCGCTCAGAAGTTGTTGTCGTTTGAAAAAAGGCGCGGTGAGTTGATTGGATTGCTCGAGCGCGTTTTTTCAACTGAGGGGATTACGACTCCTCAATTTGACAAAGACGGCGTTCTGAGAGACGTCGACCCCTTCACCGTTTTTGCACTTTTTAATAAAAGGAGTTCCCAAGAGACTCGATTAAAGATAATGGCAGTGATTCGCGACGTTTTTGGAATTAACGCCCCGTTGCCAAACGGGTTTGGGGGGATTCCTCTTATTCACCCCATGAACGTCAATTATTACGACTACTTTGACAGGCGTGGCGAACATGATATCGACTATCTTTGGCGATTGTTCCATATGGCCTTGGAACTTAATCGGTCTGATTCGCCCCAATTGCGCGAGGATTTTGAAGCGGCTTTTGACGCGGTTATGAATCTACCTTTGATCGCAAATCCGAAAGCGACAATGGGGCTTTTTTGGGTCGCGCCAAATCGTTTTTTAGCGCTTGATCGACATAACCAAGACTACATTGTCAAATCTGGCAATATCCCCAAGGAGGTCGTTGCGAAACTGCCTAATTTGTCGAAGAAGCTTAGCGGTCGTGATTACCT
>CADCOO010000204.1 GCA_902803085.1 uncultured Planctomycetota bacterium | reverse complement strand
GGAATGCCGACTCCGAAACCGCCGTTCCCCGCTCAGAAAGGTCTCTACGGCAAGCCGACCGTTATTAACAACGTCGAGACGCTCGCTCAGATCCCGTACATCTTGCGCGAAGGCGCCGCGAAGTATCGCGAAGTCGGACCGGAGAATTCGCCCGGTACGAAGACGTTTGCGCTGACAGGACACGTTGCGAACACCGGTCTGATCGAAGTTCCATTCGGCTCGACGTTGCGCGATATCGTTTACGATATCGGCGGCGGCGTCATCGACAACGACGGCAATATTACCGACGACGACTTCAAAGCGGTGCAGATTGGCGGTCCGTCCGGGGGATGCCTTACGCCGGCAGTTCTCGATCTCAAACTCGATTTTGATTCCCTCAAGCCAACCGGCGCGATCGTCGGTTCCGGCGGGCTCGTCGTTATGAATAAGCAAACGTGCATGGTGCGCATTGCGCGCTTCTTCATGCAGTTTACGCAGAACGAGTCGTGCGGCAAGTGCGTGCCGTGTCGCGAAGGCACGAAGCAAATGCTCGCGCTCATGGACGACATAATCGAAGGACGCGCGACGGCGGAGACGCTCGAGCTCCTCGAAGAAACCGCGAAAGCCGTCCAACTCGGCTCCCTATGCGCGCTCGGCAAAACGGCGCCCAATCCCGTCCTCTCCACTCTCAAGAATTTCCGCGAAGAGTACGAGGCGCACGTGTTCAAGAAGATTTGCCCGACAGGAGAATGCAAGGCGCTCGCGCGACCAGAAATTGATCCCGCGAAGTGCAAGGGTTGCACAATGTGCGCGAAAAAGTGTCCCGTCGGCGCGATCTCGGGAGAACTCAAAAAGCCTCATCAGATCGACCCTGATAAGTGTATTAAATGCGGCGCGTGCAAAGCGACGTGTAAGTTTGGCGCGGTTCAAGGACTCTAATGGGAAGGGGAGTAGAGACAATGTCGGATAAAAAAATCTTAACGGTCAACGGACGCGAAGTCGAATTCGACGCCGAACGCAATTTACTGGAAGTCATTCGCAAAGCGGGCGTTGAAATTCCAACTTTCTGCTACCATTCCCATTTGAGCGTGTACGGCGCGTGTCGTTTGTGCCTCGTCGAAGTCGAGGGTCAGAACGGTCGCCCTAACGCGATTATGGCGGCGTGTTCGACCGCGCCGGCGGCTGGCATGGTCGTCCATACGGAAACGAAAGAGATTCGCGCGATGCGTAAAATCGCGGTCGAACTCCTGCTCGCGAACCACGATATGGACTGCCCGACGTGCGTGCGTAGCGAAAACTGCAAGCTACAAGCGGTCGCGCGTCAGCTCGGCGTCGAGAAGATTCGTTATAAGCGACTTCAGAAAGAAAATTTAAAGCCGGTCGACACGAGTTCGCCTTCAATCCAGCACGACCCGAACAAGTGCGTCTTGTGCGGCGATTGTGTGCGCGCGTGCACGGAAATTCAGGGAATCGGCGCGATTCATTTCTCAAAGCGCGGCTCAAACGCTACGGTTCTGCCAGCGTTTGGCAAGGGCTTGGGCGAAGTCGAATGCGTGAACTGCGGTCAGTGCGCGGCGGTCTGTCCGACGGGCGCGCTCGTTCCGAAGCAGGATCGCGATCGCGTGTGGGACGCGCTTTACGACAAGTCGAAAACGGTCGTGGTCGAAGTTGCGCCGGCGGTGCGATTTGCGGTCGGCGAAGCGTGGGGCGCCAAGCCAGGAGAGAATTATTCCGGCAAGCTAGTCGCCGCGCTCAAGCTCATGGGCTTTAAGCACGTTTACGACACCTGCTTTACCGCCGACATGACGATCTTCGAAGAAGCGACCGAGTTCATTGAGCGATTCACAAAGAAGGAAAAGTTGCCGCTCTTTACGAGCTGCTGCCCTGCGTGGGTCAAGTACTGCGAGACGTACTATCCCGAGATGTTGCCGAACGTTTCCTCCTGCCGCTCTCCGCAGGGAATGTTTGGATCCGTTGCGAAGAATATCTTGCCGGAACAGCTCGGATGCAAACGCGAAGACCTTGTCGTCGTCTCCATTATGCCGTGCACGGCGAAGAAGTTCGAAGCACAATTGCCGAAATTCAAGGTCAACGGCGTTCCCGAGACCGATATCGTCATTACCACGAGCGAAGTCCAGCGCATGATTAGCTCCCTTGGCATTAAGCTCAACGAGCTGGAACCGGAAGCGTTCGACATGCCTCTCGGATTCGCGACCGGCGGCGGCATTATATTCGGCGCGTCCGGCGGCGTTATGGAAGCGGCGTTGCGTTACGCGGTTGAAAAGGTTACCGGCCAGACGCTCAAATCCGTCGACTTCAAAGCGGTGCGCGGTATGGACGCCATTAAAGAAGCGACCTTGGCGACCCCGGCGGGCGACGTCAGTATCGCCGTCGTCCACGGACTCGCAAACGCCAAAAAAGTCATCGAGCGCGTTAAGAGCGGCGAAAAGCATTATGACTTTATTGAAGTCATGGCGTGCCCGGGCGGATGCATTTCCGGCGGCGGTCAGCCTCATGGCGTTACCGACGCGATTCGACGTCAGCGTCAGGCGGGAACGTACGTTGCGGACAAAGCGGCGCAGTTGCAGAAATCGCAAGACAACCACTGGGTCGACGAATGCTATAAAGAGCATATTGGCGGCGGTCCCGGCAGTCATCGCGCGCACGAGATTCTCCACACGACCTATCAGAACCGCAGTCAAATCTTCGACGCTAAGATTCCCGCTATGCGCGGAACCGACGCCAAACGCGTTCCGATCGTTATTACCGTCAATGCGGAAACGAATCCCGAATTGGGCGAAAAGTACGTTAATCTTATCAGCGACTACGTGACCGAGAAGGGCTACGCGGGCGCGATCGACCTCGACGTCGCCTTTACCTCGCGCGATCACGAAGTCGTCGTCGTCGACGCGGTCGCCGTCGAAGATCTCGAATGCGACTCCGCGTTCGCTAAGATTCAAACGGCGATCGACCAAGCGGTCGCCGCGTTGCGCGCGTAAGTTTCAACCTAACGAACGCCTAGACAAAAAGAGCGCGTTCCTATTGGAGCGCGCTCTTTCTTGATTTCTTGTGCGACTGCTTCGCACGATTGGACTCCCATTACTTTTCGCTTTCACCGTCGTCCGGCTCGGTTGTTAGACGCTTATCGAGGTATTCGTCGAGCTTGGCGAAGAATAAATCCATCTTTTCCGGGTCATTTTCGAGCATATGCCCGGAGTTGGGGAATTCAACATAGTCGTATTCGACGCCATAGCGATCGAACGCGTCGGTCAGTCGTTTGGCGCATTCAAATGGCACGGTTTTATCCTGTGCGCCGTACGCGCATAAGGTCGGAGGCGTATTCTCATCGACGAGCGCGTCGGGAGATATTTCTTTAAGGGAAATTTTATAATCGCCGCTACTCATCATTTCTGAGGTTATGTCGGCGCCCGTTATGAGACGAAGCCAGACCGGCGCCAGAGCCTCGATTTGAGCGTTGCTAAAACGTCCCTTGCCCCAGACTTCAGGCTCAAAAGTCGTTGGTCCCACAAGCTGGATCACGCATACGACTGGAACCGGCGCTTCTGCCCCGTCCCGATACGCGTAGACCATCGCCAGACAAGCGCCCGCAGAGAGTCCGCCTAGCGCCGCCTTTGAAATCGGATACCCGCGTTTTCGCGCTTCTTCCACGACGACCGGCACGCTCGCCTTAATATCGTTCGTCATCTGCGTAAGGCTGGCGGCGTTCTCAAACGAACGAAGCGTGTAATTTACCCCCGCGCTAACAAAGCCCTTCGACGTAAAATACCTGTGCCAACGTACGTCGTGACGCTTATCGCCGCCCGTAAAACCGCCGCCGTGAATGAAGACGACTAGCCCATAACTATCGCGCGTGTTATCGGCGGGAAGGTACAGGTCGAATTTATTGAACTTGCCGTCGCCGTACGAAAGATCCAAGACTTCCGTTCCGACCGAATCGTTCCATTCAACGTTAAGATGATCGGCGGCGTACGCGCAGGGAAACGACTTGTTCAACTGAGCGTAAAAGACGAACGCTACGATGAACGCGAGCGCGTAAAGAGCGAGTTTTAACGATTTTTTCATGGGAATGTTTTCCTTACTGTTCCAGGTGTTCTCCGGACGGTTCTGACTTCGTCTCTTGTTGCGTATCTCTTGAATTGTCGTCTTTCGGTTTGATCGACATGTGCCTTTCGAGGTATTCGTCCAGTTTGTCTAAATATTGTTCCGCCTGTTCCGGGTCGTTGAGGAGCGCGTG
>CADCOO010000203.1 GCA_902803085.1 uncultured Planctomycetota bacterium | reverse complement strand
GATACCGTAGCGCGCCCTCGACGTCAAGCGGCGCGTCAAAACGATACGTTTCATTTGCAATTTGAGACGCCTGCGTTTTATTACGCGTCATAGGTTGAAAAAGCCCGATTATAACGCGCGAGAAAAAATGAAAAAAAACGCGCGCGCGCGTGAAAGATTGTAGACGAGAACCGAAAAAAAGACTACAATACAATACGGCGGGTTCTCACGGCGAGCTGGTCGCGACGTTCCTTTGAGGGAACGTTCGCGGCGAGGTTGCGTCTAAAGGAACGCGTCGCTATCCGTCCGACGAACGCCGGCGCGCCGGTGGGCAAGCGTCGACGGATTTCACTTCCGCAGATTTCAAGCGCGACTCGCGGATCGCGCGTGAAACTCGGCACAAGGAGCAAATACGATGACTAAGAGCCACCTTACCGATCGCGCCACGTTGCGCGCCGCACGCCGTCGTCTCGGTTTCACTATGCTGGAAATCATGACGTCCGTAACGCTCGCGCTCATGCTAATGTACGCGGTCGCTAGAATCTTCTCGCGCGTCGGCGGCGCTATGAACGAGACGACCAGCATCATGCAGATGACGAATTCGTTGCGCAATACCAAGAATCGTCTCACTACCGATCTGGAATCTCTCACCCTTATACCGCAGCCGCCCGCTAACTCGCAACTCGGCCAAGGGTATCTGTGCTACGTCGAGGGACTAGGAGGACCGCTCAGTCGCGTCTCCGCGTCCGGCGGCGCGCTCGCGCCGTACTCGACCGCAGATTTCGCGCTCGACGCCGAACGACTCGCCGCATATGGTTCCGGCGACTCCGCCGACTATGTCGACACGACCGTCGGCGATCTCGACGACATTATCTCCTTTACCGCCAAAGCGCCGACCGGTCAGCCTTTCAAAGGTCGATACCTGCGTCCGACCCTCGACGTAAATGGAAACGTCGACGTCGTTCCCGACCTCTTCGAATCGGAATTCGCCGAAGTCGTGTGGTTTGTGCGCGGCACGACCCTTTATCGTCGCGTCCTGCCCATTATGGACGACAAGACCCTCCAAGATAGTCTCAACGCGTTCGAACAAGCGGTTCTGAACGGAGGCGCCATTTGCGATAAGCTTACCGAGGGCGTTTCGAAGAATTTCTCCGCCGGTTTCGTCCGCATGGGATACGCATTCTTCAGGTTCTACGACGTCTCCGTCCATACCGAATACGCATGGACGCAGGCGAACAACGGCGCATCCGTCGCAATCGGATACGTCCACGCCAATACGCTCGGAGACCTTTCCAATCGCGCTAATCGTTACGGATATTGGAACTCGTTCGGACTCGCCGTTAATCCGTACTCCAGCAAGGGCGTCAAGTATTCTTCCCAGTTCTCGTTGCACGGACTCTACGGTGGTTCCGAAGCCTGGTATTGGCTTAAAATGCCAACTTTGCAAGAAAGTTCTTCCTGGACCTTCCGCGCAGGCTACCCGTTCGGCGACACGCGATACGGAAAATCGGACCCCTCTTTCGAAAATCTAACCTGGTTCAACGGCTATCGCTGGGAAGGCGTCGAGCAAGAACTCAACTACGAGCAAACAAACGACAATCCGCACGTGATCGACGTCGGCCTCTATTCCTCGTCCGACCTTCCCGCCGTTCGTTCAAACAACGACGTCGCTCCACAGCCCTTTGTCGACTACTGGAACAATCCAAACTTCTGGCAAGAGGTCGATCCCGAGACCGGCGATCTTTATGACGCCGTCTACTCGACTACGGAAGTTTTCAATAACGACGTCGTTCTTACCAACGTGCTAAGCTTCAACGTGAAGGCCTGGGATCCGCGCACTAACGCGTACGTCGATCTTGGCTCCGGCGTTGCCAACGGCGATTCCTTTCGCGACGATCCCAACGATCTTCGTTCTGCCGGGCGCTATTCGTACGACGAGTCCTATAATTTTAACAACGATGCGAGGATAACGAGCGCCGTTCCCGCGTGGACGAGAATGCCATGCGTATACGACACCTGGACCGAGGAATATCAGTCGGATTTCTACAGCTACTGCGATGAAAACGGCGTCTACAATATTCGTTCGGTCTCGCAAGGGAGCGACTTTTTCGCGCTCGCGGGCACGGAAGCGGATATTCCCGCCAACTCCTCGGTTCCTTCTTCCGTCCTGCCGAATTACCCGCCTCCTTACGACGTGCCGCTCAAGGGGCTGCAAATCGAAATCCGCGTCTTTGATCCGCGCAGTAGGACGATTCGCAACTCCACCTTTAACGTCGATCTCATGAAGCGGTAATCGCCGCGCCATTCCGCGAAAGACGACGCGCGCTGTTCCCACAAGAATAGCGCGCGTTCCTTTTATCAACGCGCTTGACTTTTGACGCGCGCCTGGGTATCATTAGGACGGGGTCGGCGCGCGAACGCCGTTGAAATTATTCAAACGACTCGGGAAATCGGTATGGCAAAGAAGCGAACGCCGAAGGAAGAGAAGAAAAAACGGGAAAAGAAGAAGGCTGAAGAAGAGATCAAGGAAATCGAGGAGGAGGATCTTTCCGATTGCGGCCTCCCCGACGAGACGCTTGAGAAGATCAAAGGTTTTCGACTCCTCGACGACCTCTATATGCGCGAGGTTCTGAAGGCGAATCGTCTGGGCGTTCAAGATATTATTCGCGTTATTCTGGAACGGGAAGACCTTGTCGTTCGCAAAATGCGCACGCAAGAAGTCATAACCAGCACGCGCGGTCGTAGCGTCCAACTGGACGTTCTGGCGGAGGACTCGAAGGGACGATTCTACAATATCGAGATTCAACGCGACAAACGCGGGGCGACTCCAAAACGCGCGCGTTTCCACCTCGCCGCCATCGACAGTCGCAATCTGAAGAAAGGCGACGACTTTGAGGAACTCGCGGAAACCTGGGTTATCTTCATTACCGAAGACGGCGCGCTAACCGGCGGCAGACCCTACGTAACCGCTAGGCGGTTCGTTGAAGAGACCCAGGAGCCCTTTAACGACGGTCAGTTCATTCGTTTCGTCAACGCTTTGCACGTGAGCGACGACCCGTTCGGTTGGCTCATGGCGGATCTGCGCGAAACGGATCCGAGAAAAATGCATTTTGAT
>CADCOO010000202.1 GCA_902803085.1 uncultured Planctomycetota bacterium | reverse complement strand
TTCTTTACCTTCTGCGAATCCTTTTTCTTTGCCTTCCGCAAAACCTTCATCGCGTTTTTCTTCTCCCCAAGCGCTCAGGGTTTGCTCGTAGTCAAGATTCGATTCCACAATACCCATAACTTCTACCTCCTGTCGGCGTAAATAGTCCGCTAGAAACCCGCGATCTCGACAGATACGTATCGTCTCTGCAATCGCGCGCTTTCTATCGCCGCCGTATTTTTTAACTTGTTCGTCCAAAACGTGAGTAAAACCTACGTACTGGTAAATAATATCGCCCTGTTTGCCGTCCCGAAGCACATTTACTGAAAGTTCAAGACTGCAACGGCGACGCAAATGGCGCTCCGTAAGCGTCAAAAGTTCCGGACAGTCCTTTCGATCGCCCGTGTACAGAACGTAAAGATCGACGCATGGTATCATGACTAGCTTCGAGCCATTGACGTCAAGCTTCTTCTCGTGAAAGTACCTTTGAAGCGTCTCCAGTAAGTAGAGGAGTTCGCGCAACACAATATTATTTGACCAAGTCGACTGAGCCTCAACGAGAACAATGATCGAATCGCCCGCTCGAAACGCTAGGTCGTTATAAATTGTGTTAACTAAAACGGTCTTGATCGTAACGTCCTTAAGATCGTCGACGGTCGTCGTCGTATCCCCGGGATATAACGCACGGTATAGCTCCAATAGGTATCTTGGATCGGAAAATAGATGGGTAAAGACGCTGTCTTTAACGTTGCGCTTCACCAGTATGTTTTCCGGAACCTTTATTGTGTCCTTATCGGACGCGTCCATTTTATCTCCCCTCCGTCGCGTTATCGCATCGTCAACTGAAAGATTCCCAACTTAGGCTCTATGATACTCAAACGTCAACGAAAATCAAGGTCTTTCGCATCCCAAAGGCGTAAGGAACGCCGCGCGAGGAGTCGTCGGCGCCCCCATCGAAAAGGACGCCGACGCTACATCCTTAAATTATCAAGTCCTAAAACTCACAACCTCCCGCGCACAACCGCAACGTAAACGTTTGGGCGCGTCCCCGTTTATTCTCCGATATAAAAGGTTTCGTCCGTATAGAGTGGCAGACGCGCGCGCGCTGGAATCTTTACGTTGCTTTCGAGTTCGAACCTCGCTTTATAAATTCCAGGCGCCAATCGAATCGACGCGGGCGACTCTTTGATCTCAACGGGCTCCTTTAAAGGCTGACCGTAAACCTTAGTCGACTTCCCCGGCGTAACGAAAGCAAACTGTCCCGGGGCAAGTTCGCAGGTCGCTTGCAATGATCCAACGGGCGTTTCCTTACCGTCTTCGACGCGTAGGATTGTAATCTTCGGATTAACGAGCTTCTTTTCAGGATCGGCGTCCGCCGTTCCGATATAGTGGGTCTGGAATCCCAACGCGCCGGGTTGGTCGACGACGAAGTCCCAGACGTACGCGCCGTTCTCTTCGCTCGCGTCGGAACTTGTCGTACCGCCCAGGGTTTCTGTCGATCCGCAGACGTTCTGCCAAACCGGATAACGAACGCGTCTGAAGAAACTTCGACCCTGCTCGTCCTTCTCCAAGTGGAACTCGTTGCGCAGATTCAATAGCGCGTTGCGCTCGTCGACCGATTTGCGTCCCGCAAGTCGTCTGTCGATTTCGAATTTTGCGCAGAGTTCGGCCGGGATCTTTCCGGAAAGCCGAAGCGCCTGATACTCTTTAATCATATCGAGGATTTCGCCAATGAACGGATGGCTCGACGCGGCGCTCACCGACGTTTGGAACGAAAAGGAAGCGTCGTACGCAATCGTCGCGCCTAGGCAGTATTCGTACATATCGGGAGTCGCGTTCTTATCGTACGCATAGTACCATCCGACGTCGAGATACGACTCCGCCGAATGCTTGCGTGAGAACCCGCCGCTTCGCTCTTCCAAATACGCCTTCAAATCGTCGTGTCCGTCCGCAGAGGCGTTGCGCGCGATCATGTGCCACGAGTACGGCGAACAACTGCTTCCCTGGAAGAGAATATTCTTGTTGTCAAGCTTATCGTAAAAGGCCTTGTGTAGGCGCGCGTTGTAGTACCAATGATCGTACCCCTCGCCCGGACGCTGTAAAAGCTCAGATCCGTCGAAATAAATCATATCGATTGGCAACTGATTCGCGAGCTCGGCGAAGTTGCCGGCGATCTCGTCGATGAAATCCGTATCGAGATCCGGCAGATGATAGCCGTACGCGCGCGTGAAATGCTTGACCTCCGCGCCCTTCGCGTGCTCAGTTATCGTCGTGCCGTAATATCCGCGTTCGCACTCGTAGAGACCGTCGCCTTCCGCGCGTCCGTAGGCTATTATTTCGTCGTCGATTCGAACCAGTTGGCCTGAACCCATGTACGGATCTTCCCCCGTTGGGAATTTCGTCGCGTCCCCGGCAACTTTAATCGTTTTCGACTCGGCGTCGCCGGCTAGCGCCTCCTCAAGGGGCGCCGAATAGTCCGTAACAAAGCGCTTATCGGGAACTGGCGTCATATAGGGATCGTTCGAGTCGACGGACGCGCCCAGGAAGTGCAAGCCGAACCGAATTCCCTCGCTCCGAAATCGCTCGACGACGTCGCGCAACGTATCGACGCCGCCCGGAAAGTTCTTTTCATTAACGCGATAATGTCCCGTCGAGGTCGTCCAGGAATTCTGTAAAAGGAGAATCTGCTTGAAACCTCCGCGCTTCGCCATGTCCAACGCGGCGTCGTACTCGTCGGCGTTGAACCAGGTTAAAAAGAGGTAATTCTCATGCAGATAGGGGGATTCGCCACGCCAGCCGCCGCCCGGTCGCGGGGACGGCGTTCCGGCAAGCGCTTGAACCTGTTGAATCGACTTCGCCCATTCTTGTTCCGGGGTAGCTATGACGGCGCAACTCGCCGGAAACAGCTTATGACGCGCGTACGTCTTGGCAGTAAAAGTCTGTCCTCGATACCAATAGGGTGATTTGTCGTCCGAGAAATCTTCGAGCGTTAAAACGCTCTCCTTTCCATTCTCGTCGACCAGAACGGCTTCCACCCAATCGATCAAACACCTTACGTCCGTTTTACCAGGCAAACTATTGTAATAGAAATAAAGGTTTCTCACGTCGTCGTACGTAAGATCGTTAAGAGGCGGGTTCGTTAGTTCACAGACCTTCCAGCCCTTAAAGTCGATTTCAATATAGTCGTCTCGATGCCCCGACTTGCCGCCCAATTGCACCTTAAGCGCTTCGCCTTTGCCGTCGCCGTAGACACGAGCGCGCAATTTAACGCACTTCGAAAGATCAAGCGCCTTTTCAAAAGGACGCCCGCAAAAAGACCAGCCGTCGCCTCCAGGGCGCGTCGAACTCGCTCTAAATTCCGCAACGCACGTCGCGTCAAGACTTCCAGAATCGTCCGCGTCGCCGCGCGCGAGCCAATTGAAGCTATGCGAGCATCCGTCCCGATCGCCTTGATCGCTCCGTTGATGGAGAATGATCGGAATCGCGTTGATTGACGTCGTCATAACGCCGACGCGAAGTCCAGACTCGAGCGTTTCGGTATTGATCCAAGGCGCGACGTCGCCGTCGGGCGCGTCGATCGTAAAGAGAAAACACTCTTCCGGCTCGCTGGGCGCGGTCAACTTATTGAGCTGAAAGACGGCGGCGCCGCTAGTAATTTGAACCTCGTAGCTGGCGCGGGCGCCGTCTTTGTAGACAACGTCAAAGGCGTTCGACTTCTCGTCGGATATCTCAACCTTTACGCCCCTCGAGGAAGAACCGTCCGGATAACCAAGTTTAAAAGCGCTTGTCGGCGGAGCGATCGGCTCGCCGTCGGCGTCGATCAGATAAGCGCGCGCGTCCTCAGTGAGAACGAGCGTCGTTTTATCGAGAGACCATCGAAAGGCGTCCGCCGCCAACAGACAGGACCAGGAACAAGCAGACGCTACGACAAACAACGCCGCTAGTCTTATCCGCCTCGCTATCTTATTACCTAATAATGCGTTCGTCATATCTCCGCACTCCACATACGGTTTTTATCTAATCGTGATATTTACGCCGCGCCAACGACTTCAAGCGCTTTACTTCGTCAGCGACTTACTCCACGTCTCGTAAACGTCCTTGAGCTTCTCCGGCGCAACGAGACCGTCGTGAATCCAAATACGCGTCGGCATGACGATCTTCTCGCCCGGCGCGAATCGCTGTGCGTCGACGCCCGGATAGCCTAGGCAAAGGGGACCGTAATAGCGCGTTAGCCAAGTGGGCGGGAAATCGGGAAAGCTCGGGGCGAGAAAGATCGCGGCGCCGCTCAAAGCGTCGGCGTTTCCAGTCGCGGCGTCAATTGCGCCGAATCGGGACGTGTAGTCCGCCCAACGAAGCCGCTTCTCGGGCATATCGTCCTTAGCGACGCCCTCGTCCGTCGTAATGAAACGATCAGTTCGAATCGCGCCGGTCGGTCGGAAGCGAATCGTTAAACCTCCATAACTTTTGTGTTCCGCGCCCTGCAACGAGACGGGCTTATTCGTCGGCGTCAGGGTTACCGTAAGGTCAATAGCGCGCGTTCGCTTACCGTCGATCTTTTCCATCGGACGCACGGTTATATCGACGAGTTCCTCCATGATCTTCTCGCCGTAGAACTTTTCATTTTCAGCGATCGCTTCCCCAGTTTTGGTTGGATCCAGCTTGGCGTCGGGCGTCGTCGCTTCTCCGTCGACGTACCATCCGTTTTCCACCACAAGTCGCGCGCCATCGCGCTCGAGGTCAATTTTATGAAACTTAACGAATCGTTGCCGAATTTTCGTATTCGACGTCCACAGGTCGTACTGCCGCGTCTTGCCGTCCGGCTCGTGAACA
>CADCOO010000201.1 GCA_902803085.1 uncultured Planctomycetota bacterium | reverse complement strand
CCGATTTCCTACGTGAATTCGTCCGCGACGACGAAAGCTTTTTGCGGCGCGAACGGCGGCGCGATTTGCACTTCTTCCAACGCGGAACAAGTTCTGCGAGACGCGCTCGCGCGCCGACCGCGCGCGCTCTTTATGCCGGATTCGCGCCTTGGTCGTACGACCGCGCTTGCCCTCGGCGTTCGGCCCGACGAGATCGCTCTATGGGATCCGCGCGTCAAAGCTCCTTACGGAGGTCTAACGCCCGACGCGATTCGCAACGCGCGCGTGATCCTATGGGACGGCTTCTGCCCGACGCACCAGCGGTTCTCCGCGCAGTTCATCCGCGACTTGCGAAGCGCCGAGCCAAACGCGCAAGTTTGGGTTCACCCGGAATCGCAACGCGCGATCGTCGAACTGAGCGACGGCTACGGTTCGACCTCGAAACTGATCGACGTCGTGAAAAACGCGCCGAGCGGCGCCACGCTCGCGATCGGCACGGAATGGAAGCTCGTTCGTCGACTGCAGAATTCTTACCCCGATAAGAAGATCCTCTGGCCTGGGGACGAGCCGCTCATTTGCGTGCAGATGGCGAAGACGACGCTCTGGAAAGTCGCGTGGACGTTGGAGAATTGGATTGCCGGCGAACCGGTAAACGTCGTTTCGACGCCATCCGAAATCGCGGACCTTGCCTTCGAGGCTCTTAAAAGCCTCTTGAAATAACCCCATTTTATTCATAAGCCGCCGATTTTTTGATCGTTCAAGGAAAAGATCGGCGGTTGGTCTTCTGAAAAATTCCTATTAATCAGCTATGTAATAACCTTTGATCAGACTTTTCCTATAATCGCGCGCGAACGACGTCGCAACGACGACTCTCCCAATTTAGCGACGCGACGTTGTTCCGCGCGACTATATTCACCATTAAAAAACCCCTTTCAGTGGCAGGCGGCGTCGTAAGACGTCGTTGACGATGTGGGACGTTCGCCATTGAAAGGGGCTTTTTTGACGCGCGCTATTCTCTTTTCTTGACGAACCCTCCTTTTGACTTGATCTGAATTCACCAACGCGTCGATTGAGGCGGAACAAAAGGTTCCTTTTTTTCACGACTACGCCGTTTATCTCTTTAGGTCTTGAATAAGCGACTTAGAATTGAGATAATGACGCTTGCGGCGTTTTAGAACGCTATGACGAAACGATCAGGTTTTGGGGAAACATTTGCAATGAGTAAAAGAGAACGATTATGCTTATGCCTCCTTGCCGCCTTTCTTATGACGACGGCGGCTTCTTTTTCGCGAGGGCAGGACGGCGATTTTGTGCGTGGAATGAACGCCGTGGCGGTGAATGAAATGGCGAAGCCGAAAGTTGCCGACTGGCACGTCTTCCTGGTCGCCGTTAAAGACTACAACGAGGATATTAGCCCCGTGAGGTATACCGACGCCGACGTCCAGGCTCTTTACAACCGATTTGTCAGTCTAAACGTTCCGCCCGAGAATATCACGATTCTGAGCAAAACGCAAACGGCTCACAACTATTACCCTGAGAAGAGCAATATTCTGGCGCAATTCCGGAAGTTTCTCTCGCAGTTAGATTCGAAGTCGATTGCTTTTGTCTACTTTTCAGGACACGGTTTCAACGAAAAGGTCGACGGCAAGGAGAAATCGTTTTTCGCGCCGATTGATTTTGATCGTTCGTCTCCGAAACATTCTGAAATGGCAATCTGTCTTAACGACGACATTCTCGCAGAACTTGCCGCAAGCGCCGCGCCCTTTAGCTGGCTCTGCGTCGACGCTTGTTGCAGCTATATCGGAACGCGCGGCGATATGGACTCGGGGCTTCAGTTTTCTATGAGTAATATTCCAGAGGACGTACTCTTTCAGCAGAGTTGCGCAGACGGTGAACCTGCATACGAAGGGG
Source organism: uncultured Planctomycetota bacterium (assembly GCA_902803085.1). GTDB lineage: Bacteria > Planctomycetota > Planctomycetia > Pirellulales > Thermoguttaceae > RUG369. Next base: position 15,248 of record CADCOO010000201.1, on the reverse strand, counting down.
TTAATCCGACCGTGGTTCAGAGGAAGAAGCTTGGAATTGATCCAACGAACCCGGATTTTCAGCACGGTCTCTTTACCAAGTCGCTCCTAGAAGCGTTGGACGTGGAGAACCCTCGAGCCGTCCAAAACGTCGACGGAATCGTAACGCTGAGCGAGGTCCTCGGTTACGTCGAACGAAATGTGAACGAGGACGCGATGAAGTACCATAATCGCCGCCAGACCCCTCGTCACAAAGTGAGCGACGCGAAGAATATCGACGACTTTATTCTACTGCCGGAGGTCTATATTAACGGCTATCCTCCGGTGGTCTGGCGAAAAGGGCGCTCGCTTGCGGAAGAAGCGCGCGTTTTACTGAATCGAGGTAAATGTGAAGAAGCGGTTGAAACGATCCAAAAGGCGCGCGAAATCTTACCGACGGAATTTGCGGACGACGAGGTGAACGCGCTTTATGAGTTGGCGAAGGCGGCTTGGAAAGAAGGCAGTAACGAGTATGCGCTGGCGACCGTTGAAGAAGCTCTTGAGATCGATGGCGAAAACTCAAAGTGTTTGCGATTGCAGAGCGCTATTCTCAAGGCGAATCCGAAGTTAGTTGTCGGGGGAGCGACGCGGTCAAGCGACTCCTCGTCCAGCAGTGGAAACATTGGGAACTCTGGACGAGCGAAACCTTCAGAACCCGGCTTGCGAAAACCAGGCGACGTCATGACGGTGGAGATCGCCGGCGTTGAAACGCGGTTTCGGTGGTGCCCAGAGGGGAAGTTTATGATGGGTAGCCCCTCGACTGAGAATGGTCATGACGCCGGTGAAGCTCAACATGAGGTAATAATTCCATGCGGTTTTTGGCTCGCTGAAAACGAAACGACGCAGAAGCTGTGGAATGCGGTTATGGGTAAGGAGAATAACCACAGCGATCACCAAGGGGACAATAATCCCGTCGAGCGCGTTAGTTGGGAGGACAGTCAAGACTTTATCGGCAAGATTCAAGAACACGCGCCGAAAGGGATGAAGTTCAAACTTCCCAGCGAAGAGCATTGGGAATACGCCTGTCGCGCCGGTACGACGACGGCGTATTCATTCGGCGATAAGTGGGAACCGAGCCAGGCGAATATCGGTTTTCAGACGCAACGGGTCGGTAGTTACAAAGAGAACGCATGGGGGTTGAAGGATATGCACGGCAACGTTTGGGAATGGTGCGACGGTCGGTATGAAGATCATTATGTATTTCGCGGCGGCGGTTGCCCTTGCGTGCCTGAGTCATGTCGTTCAGCGTATCGCGCGGGGCATCAGGCGGTTCTGATGTTTTACTTATCTCTTGGTTTTCGATTGGAACTTATCGAGGAGAACGAGTAGACTCCTAATTGGTCGGCCGGTAGCGCCCGGCTTTCTGAAAAAAGAAAACGCTTCTGCCGCGTAAGCGACGGGAGCGTTTTTATAGAAGGGATAAAACGAGCGAACCGTTTCGTTGAGGATAGTCGCACAATGTTTTTGGATTTGGAACAGTTGTCGCGCGTCTACCATGCGAGCTTCAGCCGATTGCCAGATAGCGCTTTCATTTTAGCGCTCCCTGATAAACGCTTTAACGCGTTCGGCGACCTGACGCGGCGCCTCCACAAGAATCGAGTGCGTTGTTCCTGGGAAATCCTTTTCTAAGGTAAAGCCGCCTTTCACATGATCGCGAATATAGTCGACGCATTCCATTGTGAAGAGGGGCGTTTCCGGCATGACGTAGAGCAGCGGAACCGTGATTTTCTCCATTGCCGGTCGCAGATCGGTTCGATACAGGGAAAACCACATGCTTGCCATCGTGAGCGCGTCGAGTCCTTGTCCGCAGAGCGCGATCATGGCGTTTTCCATTTCCGCCGGAGTATTGGCGAGTTTAGGATTTATCATGGTTTTGTCGAGATACCAATCGGCGCGACCCGGCGATTCAAAGATGCGGTCCATATCTCGCATGAAATCTTCGTCCGTCCAGCGACCTTGCGCGATACCCCCGGACCAGTCCGAATTACGACCGCAGGGCGACATATCCACGTCGACAATTCTTTTTAGACGTTCGCAACCAAACTGATTCACATAGCTAAAGATAGTCGATCCGCCCATGGAATGTCCGATCGCCGTAACGTCGTCGAGCTCTAGCGCTTCAATGAGCTCGCGCAGATCGCGGCCGAGCCTTTGCAGGTTCATGTTGATTGACGCGCGCTCGGACGCGCCGTGTCCGCGATGATCGTAGCAAACGAGTCGATAATCGCCCTTGAAGTCGTCGATGAAGTTCTTGATTCTCAGGTGAGAGGAGTTCATTCCATGGCTAAACAGGAGCGTTTCGCCTTGACCATGATCTTCGTAATAGATTTTTACGCCGTCCGACGTTGTCATGTAGGGCATATTGGTGTTTTCCTGGCAGTCGTTTTCTCTTGTGCGAAACGTCGTGACCGGCCGTTCCACCGCCTGGGAATCGGTAAGCGCTTCGCTTCGTTGTTTAAGGCGATATTGTTTTCAAGGAGCCGTGCGCTCCTCGCACGCAAAAGAAACGCTCCAGGCGCTTGGGCGACTGGAGCGTTATTAGATTGGAATTAAGAAACAAGGTAAAAACTTGCCCCTTAGTTGGCGAAGTGAGCGAACGCCTTGTTGGCTTCCGCCATGCGGTGGACGTTTTCGCGCTTGGTATAGGCGACGCCCTGCTTGTTATAGGCGTCGAAGAGTTCGGCGGCTAGCTTTTGAGCAGTCGGCTGACCCTTCTTGTCGCGGACCGCCATGAGGATCCAGCGAATGCAGAGGGACTGCGCGCGGTTCGGCCTGACCGGCATAGGAACTTGGTAAGAGGCGCCGCCGACGCGCTTGGAGCGAACTTCGATCGCCGGCTTGACGTTTTCGAGCGCGGTCGTAAAGACCTCGAGCGGCTCGACGTCTTGGACCTTGGTCTTCAGGATTTCGAGCGCCTCGTAGAAGATCTTACGAGCGGCGTTCTTTTTGCCGTCCCACATGAGGCAGTTGATGAATTTGCTGGCGAGCAGGGAGTTGTAGACCGGATCGCCTTGCAATTGTTTTTTACTAGCGGTAATTCGACCCATTGTATTCGTCTTTCTATATTGTGGAACGCGGAATCCGAATCGTTGAGTCGCAACGAGAGCGAGAGCTGCGTCGAACGAAACGACGCTAGCGTTACTCCGTCCCCCTTCGATTGCTCATAGGGACGTTGCTGACGAACTGGACGCTTGCGCGTCGCGCCGCCGGACTTCACGCGTTAATAATTGAGTTGTGCTGATTAAACGGTAAACTGTAGCCAGTAGCGAAACTTAGCGTTTCTTGGCGAGAACGGCGTTCTTTTTGGCGCCGTAACGGCTGCGCGCTTGCTTACGTCCTTCGACGCCGGTCGCGTCGCGCGTACCGCGGATGACTTGGTAACGAACGCCCGGGAGGTCGCGAACGCGGCCGCCGCGAATGAGGACGATCGAGTGCTCTTGGAGCTTGTGCCCTTCGCCGGGGATGTAGACGGTAACTTCTTTGTTATTGGAGAGCCTGACGCGCGTGATACGACGTAGCGCGGAATTCGGCTTCTTCGGCTGCATCGTACGAACGGAGAGGCACACTCCGCGCTTCTGGGAGCAACCTTCGAGGACTGGCGTCTTCGTATTGCTGTGCTGCTGTTTACGGTTTTTACGCACCAATTGATTGATTGTTGGCATTGATACTCTCTTGTTTCGTTGTAATCAACTCTCTATATTACCTTATTCGCGGAGACGCGGATCGACGCGATCGCTCTCGTTTTCAATCGGTCGAAACGAATTGTAACGTCTCCTAATATCTCGGAACGTCGTCGGGCTCGGACGCAAGCGTCGACCCCCAACCACGAAATTCGTCTAATATCTGACTTATTATAAGCTACAATGGAAGAGCGTCAAGGCGTCGAAACTGTTTTTTTACTATTTTATCACGCGAGTCGGTCGGGAAGCGTTCTACGCGTTTTTAAACGACTTGACAATGCCATGAATCTCCCTAATCGTCTCCTGCTCGACGTTCGCCGCGACCGTCGCGATAAAACCTCCTGTGAGGACGCCGAGACAATCGCGCACGTTATGAATCTGCGCTTCCGACGTTTCGTAGTCGCCTGGCACGAAGAGTTCGTCGACTCGAGTCGCAAAGGCGACTCGTCCGCGCGCATTGCGCCCCAGAGACGCGACTTCAATTTCTTTCGGCTTCAGCACGCGCACGACGTCGGCGCCGATTTCCTTCAGATCGCCGATGAACCCGCGGCTGTCGTCGGACGCGGAGAACCAGACTTGCAGACCGACGTCTTTCGCGTGTTTGATCTGGCGCGCGTACGCGTTGCGCATAACGCGTCGCCAGAGCGAGAGGGTAATGCGCGATTCCGGCTGTCGGCCCCAGCCGTCGCAGAATTCGACGCCGTGAAAGCCGCGGCGCGCGAGCGTGTCGAAGAGACTCGTCTCGAATTCCATTATGCGGTCCAAGAACTCGTTGAATCGATCGGTGTCGCGCAGGTAGTCTTCTGAACTCCATCGCGAACCGCGCAGCGCGGAGTAGATCGAATAGCCGCTGAGCCCGAAACTCGCGAGACGATAGCGATCGCCGCACACTTTGCGCGCCTCTTCGATGCGTGAGAATCGGCGTTTGAGATCGAGGGGCGGCGCTTTATAGGCGTCGACCTGTTTCCAGTCGTCGAGAACGGCTTCTTTGGGAATGATCCATTGTCCTTCGGGCGTTCTTTTTCGCGCAAATCCCCATTCGCTAAGATTCGGGTCGTTGGGATCGGACAGGGAGAGGTCGTAGGTGAGCACGTCGCTCAGTCCAATACGACTTCCCATCACGCACAGCGGCACAAACTCGGGGTTTTTAAATTGAATGGCGTGTTCAACGAGCGCTTTTCTCGACAGCATATCATTCTCCTACCGTTTAATGGCGTCGTATCCTTTATCGTCGCCTTGACGTTTACGGCTTCCTGACTGGCGAACTTTGACTGCCTCTATTGTATTTTTTCACGCGTTCGATTTCAAGCTCTTTTTTGGGAAAAGTTGTAAAAAAGGCTTTTTTCTCACCAGGTTCCTGTTTTGTTTTAGGCGTTTCGCGCGGGAAAATGAGCGATTTTCTATTAAAAGGGCAGAGTTGGGGGGTCTTGCGTTATTTTGGATCGCGCATTATAATAATGAATCCAAATTTTAACGTCGCGGCTTCGATTCGTCGCGGCGCGGCGGGGAGCGCGTTCTCGTTATGGTTTGCGCGAGCGACGTAGTCGGGTAGAGTTATGGCTGATAGCGAAGAGCGCGTCGACGGCGCGCGGTCGAACGATTGGGACGACTTTTCCCTCGACGTAGGCGCGAGTCTATCGCAGTTGGCTCGAGCGTCGTTGCGTCGCGATACAGAGCGCGGTCGTCGCGCGGTTCGCGCTTTGGTCAAGCTTTTCAAGCGAGTGGCGCTTGCGACGGGAATCGGGCTCATTGCCGGCGCGCTGGGCGCGTCGTTTCTCTGGTCGATGCAGTTTGCGTGCGATTTCTTCCTTGCGAGCGAGCGTTTAGGGACGTCAGGTACGAGTCCTCGCGCGCTTTTTCTCTTACCTTTCGCGGGTCTTGCGATCGTCTTTGCGTATAAACGTTCAGGTCTTTCGGTCGACGCGGGGACGGATCAAGTCGTGGAATCGCTTGGGAACGAGGAGAGTCGTCCGTCGTTATGGCTCGTTCCGTTGATATTTTTTTCTTCGGTCGCCACGCAGTTGTTCGGCGGTTCCGCCGGTCGCGAAGGCGCGGCGTTGCAGCTTGGCGGCGGGATCGGCGAGCTATTCGGTCGCGCGTTTCGCTTTCGCGCGAGCGATTTAAAGACGGCGCTGATTTGCGGCATGTCGGGGGGTTTTGGCGCGGTTTTTGGCGCGCCGCTTGCGGCGGCGATCTTTGCGCTTGAAATCGGTTGCGTCGGGGTGGTGTATTACCCCGCGTTTTTACCGGCGTTGATTTCGTCGACGCTTGGCGCTGCGATTTCGTCATATTTAGGCTTTACGCCGTTAACGAGTTCTTTTGCAGGAGTTCCCAGCGCGGGGGTCTGGGGCGCCGGTCAGGCTCTGTCGCTCGGTCTTTTGTGCGGCGCGACGTGCATCTTCTTCTGCTCGACGATCCGCCGTTTTGGCCGTTCTTTTCGTCGTCGTTTTCCGAACGATTATTTGCGCGTCTTTTTCGGCGGTCTTTGCGTCGTGGTCGCGACGTGTTTGCTAGGTACGAACGCGTACAACGGGGTGGGAGCGACGTTGATTCAGGACGCGTTGCAGGGTCGAGCGGAGGCGTACGACTTTCTTTTGAAGACGCTCATGACGGCGTTCACGCTGGGAGCTGGCTTTAAAGGCGGCGAGATTGTTCCAGCGTTGGCGGTTGGCTCGACGTTCGGTTGCGTCGCGGGTCCCTGGGTGGGTCTCGATCCTCAACTTGGCGCGGCGTTCGGCATGATAGCGCTCTTTTGCGGGACGACGAATTGTCCTTTGGCGTCTCTTGCGCTGAGCGTGGAGCTTTTCGGCTCGGAGAACGCGTTGCTATTTGCGATCGTTTGCGGCGCGACGTACATGACGTCGGGACGACTTGGTTTATATAAGAGCCAGCGTATTCTTTTTTCGAAGTTCACGGACGATCTAGAGGATACACGTTTGAGCGCGACGTTACGACACGATCTTGAAACGCTCGAGGGCGTCCCGGAATCGTAAAAACACAGTTATTTTTGGCAGCGAAGAATTGTGCGTTCATCAGGGAGAAGAAAAAATTTTTCACTGCCGGACGCGTAAAAAACCGGGAATTTGTCCCATATTCGCGTGTTTTTTGAGAAAAAGAAGATTTTAGTCTTGCTTTTTCTGAAATCGATTGTACAATAGTCAATCCAATGGAACGCTCGTTCGTTCTTATCTGCTCTTGCGTCTTTTAGGTTCCTTTCGGGACCTGCTATTCCCCAATAGTTCCCCAAAGGCGCGTCGGAGCGGGACAATTCGATAAAATTTTAACGAATTGTGGAACTGCGAGCGTGCGACGCGCTACGGCGCGGTTTAACCAAGACTCGAAATACTGTCGCGAGGACGTTTGACAATGGGCGTCGGCGATCGCGCGGCAAGAAACGTTATATATGCCAATTTGACGTAATCGAGAGGAAGGAGCTTCAAATGTTTGAAGAACCCAGAATGTTAAGTGAAGCGGATTTCGGCGTCGAAGAAAAGTTCATCCCTGAGCTTGTTGAAGAGCCGCGACGCAATCGCAACGTGTTTGACGAAATCCAAGAGACTGGACACGACGAAGATTTTATCCCCGCGATCACCGATGAATTTTGCCCAACGGACGCGCCCGCCGGCTCGCCCGCTAAGGTGCAAGTGTTAGCTGAACGCGTGCGCAAAGGTTTGCCCCTCTGGCACCCGGAAGATCGCGTCTCCTATAACGGATTTATCGGCGCGTCTGGTCGTTTTCACGACTAAGAAGTCAAGCCTCCTTGGGAGGCGCGCGACATGAATTTGAAGGCGATGAAAGAGCGTCGGCGTTATTGCGTCGGCGCCTTTTTTGTTGGCGTGAACTCGACCGCGTGGAAAAAGCGTAAAAAGGATCGTTTTCTCGCAAGATTCAAGCAAATTCTCTCGGCGAGGTCAAGGGGGCGGCGCTCTTGTGCGCGAAGCAAACGTTCCGTATAATAACGGCGCGCGCAATTAACGTAAAACATAAAAAAAGCGTCGTCGCGGTGATTGCGACGACGCTTTTTTGCGTTATCGAAGAGATTTTACCGATGCGATTACTGCAGCCACTGGGCGACGTCTTTCGCCCAATAGGTGATGATAATCGTGGCGCCCGCGCGTTGAATGGAGGTGAGCGTCTCTAGCACGACGCGTTTCTCGTCGATCCATCCGTTTAGCGCCGCCGCTTTCGTCATACTATATTCGCCGGAGACGTTGTACGCCGAGAGGGGCAGACCAGGGAACTGGTCTTTCGCCATACGAATAATATCGAGATAAGGCAACGCCGGCTTGACCATAATGATATCGGCGCCTTCGGCGACGTCCTGCGCAATTTCACGCATTGCCTGACCGGGCGCGGAGTCGGGCGCCATTTGATAGGAGCGGCGATCGCCGAACTGGGGCGCGCTTTCCGCCGCTTCGCGGAAGGGTCCGTAGAACGCGCTTGCGTACTTTGCGGAGTAACTCATAATCGGAAGCCGCTCGAACCCGGCGTCGTCGAAGCCCTTGCGAATCGCGGCGATCATTCCGTCCATCATTCCGCTTGGCGCGACCATATCGACGCCGGCGCGAGCTTGCACGAGGGTCTGCTTAACGAGATTGGCAAGGGTCGCGTCGTTGTCGACGTCCCATTCGTCGTCGCTACGTCCGCATTTCTTAAGGACCCCGCAATGCCCGTGATCCGTGTACTCGCAGAAACAGACGTCCGCGATGATCAGAAAGTCTTTGCTAACGACGTCTTTGAGCGCGCGAATCGCTTGCGCTATAATGCCGTCGTCGCTCATCGCGTCGGAGCCGACCGCGTCCTTGGTTTCGGGAACGCCGAAGAGCATGACGCCGCCGACGCCGAGTTTATCGAGCTCCTTGACCTCTTTAACCAGCTCGTCGATCGAGAGCTGAAACTGACCCGGCATGGCGGAAATCGGAATCCGAACGCCTTCGCCGGGGCGCACGAAAAGCGGAATAATAAAGCGATCGGGCGACAGGATCGTATCGCGAGTGAGTCGTCTTACGCCGGAATGATAACGCAGACGTCGGAGTCGTGAGACCGGGAAGCCGCCTAGCGATTGAAAGTCTATGTTCGACACGTTCTGTTCTCCTAAGGAATACTGCGTTGAAACGACCCGCGAGGATTAGTAATACTGACCCGTCGCGAATTTCAGCGTCTTGAACATTTGACTAATCGATTCGTGATTGTGAATGCGCTTAATGACCTCGCCGAGGATCGGCGCGCAACTGAGAACCTTGATCTTCTCAATGTGGTGTTCCGGAAGAAGCGGAATCGTATCGGAGAGGACGACTTGGTCAATCGGCGCCTCTTGCAGACGGTCGATCGCAGGACCGCACAAAATACCGTGCGACGCCGCGACGAAGACCTTGCGCGCGCCCATTTCCTTAACGATCCTCGCCGCGCCGCAGATCGAACCGCCCGTACTGATCATGTCGTCGAAAAGGAACGCGACGCGACCTTCGATCGGACCGCCGATAAGGTGCGCCTGCTCGACCTCCGACCCGCTCAGGCGACGCTTGTCGATAATCGCAAGACTACCGCCGAGCGCTTCCACGTGCTTGACCGCCCGTTTAATACTGCCCGCGTCAGGACTCACGACGACGACTTCTTCGGGCGGGTAGCCGAGCGAGTTAATGTACTCGTCGAGTATCGGGGACGCCGAGAGATGATCGAGCGGAATATCGAAGAATCCTTGAATCTGCGCGGAGTGCAGGTCGAGCGCGACGACGCGATTGGCGCCGGCGCATTCCAAGAGATTCGCGCACAATTTTGCGGAGATCGGCACGCGGCCTTCGTCTTTGCGGTCCTGGCGCGCGTACCCGAAGTAGGGAACGACCGCCGTAATGCGGTCGGCGCTAGCGCGACGGCAGCAGTCGATCATAACGAGCAGCTCCATGAGGGTGTCGTTAACGGGTCGGCACGTCGGTTGAACAATAAAGACGTCTTTACCTCGCACGTCCTCTTCGATCCGGCAGAAGGACTCTCCGTCGGGGAATTTTTCAACGATCATTTTGCCAAGGGGCTGGTCGAGATACTGACAAACGCGTTCGGCAAGAGGTCGATTCGCGGATCCGGAAAAAATCTTAATAGGGTTCATTATTCAAAGGTTTCCCGATTGTGATGATCGTTGCGTTACGTGGGTTCGCCGAGCGCGTTCGCTTCGGCGGGCTCGCTACCATTTATAGGATCTCATTATAGCGGATAATTTTTCGCCGTCTACCTATTGCGGGTCGAAAAGGGTCGTTTCCTTTCACTTTCTAAAGGGCTTTTTGAGCGCGGCAACCATGATCTCCTGACGATTAAAGAGGAGTTGACGCGCCTTAACAACGTTAAAGCCCCAACTCTTAACGCGCGCGAGATATTCGGGAATATGGTCCGCTAGTTTCCAATCGAAGAGCTTTAGAGTAAAGAGTAATCCTCGAGCGGCGACGTCGTCTCGCGCGACGAGTTCTTCGAGCGCGTCGAGCGTGTAGTTGGGCGCGACGTTCATATCGGTAATGAACCATCGCGCTTTTCGAAAGAGTTTTCTCTTGAGCTGACTGACGCGCCCTCGCAGATGAGTGAAATTCGGGTGCGCGAGTAGCAGCGGGTCCATTTCAGCGGGATCGACGCCGAAGGTTTCAGCGCCGCGCGCGAGCAGCGCCTGCGACCCTCCGCCTGGCGCGGCGCCGATATCGACGCATCGCGCGCCGACGCCGATGGGAAAATTAGCCCAGCGTAGTCCTTCTTCGAATTTCAGATAGGCGCGCGAGACGGCGTCGGTCGGCAATGGAATGGGTATGAGGCCGCCGGGATAGCGCGAGTGTACGTCGCTTGCGCGATGAACGCCGACGCGCCATTCGTTCTCTTCGACGAGCGCGACGTCGAGACATAGTTCGTTAGCGGCGGCGGGCGCGTCGAGTCTTTCGAAGTTGGCGCCGAAGTTAGCGCGTAGTTTTTCGGGCGCGGTCTCTAGGAGTAGGCGGTGTACGTCGAAAGCGACGGGGGTTAGACCGGGCTCGAATCCTCGTGCGCCCGTTTCGAATCGATCGCGTTCGTAGACGTGAATTCTTGCGATCGTAGGCGCTTCTTTTCCAGCGCGTCTGGCTTCGCGAACGGTAATGGAATCGTCTCCTAGTTCGCGTTCGACGATATTCCATACGGCGTCGGCGGCGACGCGTCTGTCGAATTGCTCGTCGTCGCCTGCCGCGTCGCGTTGCAGAACGGCGCCGAGCGCGTGAGAGCATGATCTCGCGAAGACGAGTCGCAGCGCGCCGACGTCGATAGCGAGACGTTTGTCGAGCGATTCTGGATTCGGTAGCTTATAGGTGAGAAAGCCCGGCCGCGAATAGGAGAATCGGTAGTTTGGTCGTCGCTTGGCCATTTCCTTTTTGAGCGCGTTTTCGGCGCCGCGCTGACAGGTTAAGGAAATGAATTGCGAGACGTGTGAATCGCGCGCGCTTTGGTCGGCGGACGGTGAAGTGGAGGAATTCACGAGTTGAATCTTTCCGTTGAATTGAACGTTTTTTTCGGCGAAACGACAAATTTTAGGGTCGAGACGTATCGTCGAAAAACTCTTTTCGTATATAATGGGAACGTTGGGATTGCGCGCGCCGACGAATCGTGTTCGGCGCGTCGCGGCCTAGGATATATGATATATAAGAAACAATAATGGTCAAGAAGCCGGCGAGTCGGCTTCGTGTGAAATTGTCGAGGGTCGCGTTGCGCGCGCTCGGATGGAAAAGGACGTTATGGATTCTGTAAAAGTTGGATTGATCGGATTGGGCACGATCGGCGTCGGCGTAGCGGAGATTCTGCTGGGCAAAAGCGACGAGATCGCGCGCAAGGTTGGCAAGCGGGTCGAATTGGTCAAGATATGCGATAAAGACACGACGACGGATCGCGGCATAACGCTTCCGTCGGGAATGCTGACGTCCGACGTTACGGAACTCTTTAACGATCCTGAAATCTCGATCGTCATAGAACTGATCGGCGGTCTCGAGCCAGCGCGGACGTTTATTCTTCGCGCGTTGGAGTCGGGCAAGAACGTTGTAACGGCGAATAAGGCGCTGATTGCCAATTGCGGAGCGGAGCTCTTTGCGAAGGCGCGCGAATGCGGTCGCACGATTGGATTTGAAGCGTCGGTCTGCGGCGGCGTTCCAGTTCTTGCGGCGTTGCAGACGTCGCTTTTGGCGAACAAGATCGAATCGATTCAGGCGATCTGCAACGGGACGTGCAATTTCGTTCTATCGGAGATGGAATCGAAGGGAGCGGCGTACGAGGACGCGGTTAAGGAAGCGCAGCGACTCGGGTTTGCGGAAGCGGATCCAACGCTCGACGTCAACGGCTCAGACGCGACGCAGAAGCTCGCGATTCTCGCGCATTTGGCGTTCGGCGCGCAGGTCGATTGGAAGACGATTCCGCGCGTTGGGGTCGACGTTGTGAACGCGATCGACGTTCGATTTGCCAAAGTTCTCGGGCGCAAAATTCGCCTGGTCGCGACGGCGCGACTTACGGACGACGGACTTGCGCTGAAGACGTCGCCTACGCTCGTTCCGGAGGATTCGGCGCTTGCGAAGGTAACGAGCGCGTTTAACGCGGTTCAAATCGTCGGCGATTTCGTCGGTCCGCTCTTCTATCAAGGGTGGGGCGCCGGGCGTCGTCCGACGGCGTCGGCGGTCTGCAGCGACGTGATCGACGCCGCGCTTGGACGCGTGAGAATTACTTTTGACTCGTTGCGACTCTGGAGTCCCGAGCGCGAGGGCGTCGCGATTCAGGACGCGAGTAAACTTTCGGGACGCGCGTATCTGCGCTTCGTCGTGGAAGATCGACCCGGCGTTATGGCGGAGATTTCCTCGGCGCTCGGACGTCGCAATATTTCGATCGCGCAGATGATGCAGGATTCGCACGACGTTTCACCGAACGTCTCGCTCATTATTCTCACGCACGAGGCGTCTTCGGCGGCGCTGGCGGCGGCGCTAGACGAGCTTCGTTCGGCGCCTTTTATTCACGGCGAAACAACGTTGCTCGACGTCGTCGACTAACGAATCGCATTTCCTGGTAATTTAACGATGCTAACGGGCGCTATTATGACGACAGAATACGGTAAATCGCGTGCGGTTTGTTTACGCGTCGCGTTTGTTCTTTTGGCAGTTTTCGTTCTCTCCATTGCGCTTTCTGAGCGCGCGAGCGCGCAGCCTCCGCGACGCGGCGGCGATCAGAGCGGGCGCGCCGACCGCAGCGGTCGAACTTCGCGCGATCGCGGCGGCCGGGATCAGGATAATCGCGGGACCGGCAATCGCAACGGCGATAACAACGGCGACAATAACAACGGGGGCGGTCAAGGCGGCTTCCCCGGCGGAGAGGGCGGCTTTCCTGGCGGAGGTTTCCCCGGCGGCGGCTTCCCAGGCGGCGGGGGCTTTCCCGGCGGTGGGTTCGGAGGCGACGGTCAGCATGGCGACGGACAGAACGGCGACTGGCAGAACGGCAACGGGCAGGGCGAGAATCAGAATCGCCAGCCCGAGCGAAAAGTCGATCTCGATCAGGCGTTGGAGAATACGATCGGAACGTCCCCGATTACGCTGAATCAGAATAATTTCCGCGCGCGGGACGGCGTGCAGCTCGTCGGAACGTACTATAAGGGCAATGGGGATAAAGACACGCCTGTTGTGATCATTCTCCCAGGTCTGGAGAGCACGCGCGCGGACGAGGCGCTCAATAATTTGGCGCTTGCGCTCGCCAAGGAAGGTTGCGCGGTATTGATTCCAGACTTGCGCGGTCGCGGGGACAGTAAAACGAACGCGCCGAATTTTCCGGGCATGCCCGGTCGCGGCGGTCGCACGAGCGGTCGCGATCAGCAGAACGCGAGCGTGAATCCGAACGACGTTCGCATGATGATTAACGACGATCGCGAAGTCTGGTTTGAATTCCTCGTGACCGTTCACAATAAGGGTCTTTGCAATATTAAGAAGACGATAATCGTAGGATCGGAATTTTCCGCGGCGTTAGCGTCGGCGTGGGCGAAGAACGACTGGTCGGGCAAGGGCGAGGTCTATCAGAACGTGGTCGGCTTGGTTCTGATTTCCCCGGACGCGGTCGACAGCAAAAAGAAGAAGACGTCGAAAAAGCGGGACGAGGAAGAGGAAGAGACGACGGAAACGACTTACGATTCGCTCGCTTCGCTTGAGACGGTGCGTTCTCGCGCGAAGGGCAAGGGCGTCTTTGGTTATTTCGTCGTAGTTGGCAAGTATAGCGAATCGAAGTTGGAATCGGCGCAGCTGATTCAGCATAAGATCGGCGGCAAGGCGGACGAAGAGGCGCAGAATCCGGCGGATAAAATCGTGCTACTTTTGGGGCTGGAAACGGAGAAGCAGGGGGACGCGCTCTATACGTACGACACGTTCAAATTGGACTCGCAGGTCGTTCAGTTCGTCGCCAAGCGCATGAAGGAACTGCCGACGAAGCGCGCGAAGTGGCAGGAGATTGAATTGAAGAGGCGCTAGAAGTTCGGCGCGCTCGTTAAAGATTAAGGGGAACGGTTCCTTGGGGCGCCGTTCCTTTTTATATGGGCGCGCGCCTTGAAATTCGCGGGAAACGGCGTACAATTTTGTGCGAACGAAGTAAGCGCGCGCCGGGGCGACTGTGGGGCGCGAAACGGCGCGCATAGCGGAAGGAGTAGGACGTGGAAATTCAACGTTGGTATAGCGAAGGGTTGCGATTTGGCTGTAAGCAGTGCGGAAGATGTTGCGGCGGCGGCTCGCCCGGCTACGTTTGGACGAGCGACGAAGAGATTCAGGCGCTGGCGAAAGCCATGGGACTGTCGCGCTCGGAGTTCGAGTTGCATTTTATAAGACTCATAACCGGGCGACGCAAGAGTCTGTTGGAACGCAAAAATTACGACTGCGTACTCCTTGCCTCCGACGGCAAACGCTGCTCCGTCTATAACGCGCGACCCGTCCAGTGCCGCACGTGGCCATTCTGGGATCAGAACGTTGCGACTCCCACTGACTGGGCGCGCGCCGCTAAGCATTGCCCCGGATGCAATAACCCTAATGGGAAACTGTACTCGCAGCAGGAAATAGACGCCTTGCGAGAACAGTTTTAGACTCCCGTTAAACGCCCCTGAGTAGGAGTCTCGCGGTTCCTCCCTGCCGCGAACGAGCTTCTGAAACGGTTAAGACGTCTCCCGTTGACGCCAGCGTGGATGAATAAAACTCGTCGATTATTTGACAGGAATTATTCAACAACGCCTTTTATAACCATATTTTAGGTTAATCGTTTGTTAGTGCAGACCGTTTATACGGTTTATGACGTCAATTGTTAAAAGGACGTAGTTTTTAGAGGTTGGCATATTGCCAACGTCGATTTCGTTATGCCAATCAGGTTGGTCGTTCGATTGTGGGTCTTAGGACGCGTTCGTTATTTTGAACGCGTCCATTCTGCTCGGACTGAGGTCCGCGCTTTCAGGACCTTCGCGGCTGAGCCGTTCCGGCGGGATCACAAACGTTACGCGTAGCATATTAGAATAAAAGAGCGCGGTAGGCGAGTCATGCCTTACCGCGCTCAT
>CADCOO010000200.1 GCA_902803085.1 uncultured Planctomycetota bacterium | reverse complement strand
CGTTGCCGTCGTGGTATTTGTCGAAATTCATAATATAGATCTCGACAACGTCGGGCACGTCGCTAAAATCCGCTTTCTTCGGCGTTAGACGCGTTGTGAGAAGCGAACCGTAATATCGAACGCGGCGCTCGTGATCACAGTCGTCCGAACTTTGCGCTTCCACATTAATCGCGGTTCCGTCGCCAAGTCGACAGAAAGCGTCGAGAATAGCGCCGCGCTTGCCGAAATTCTCAAGTTTATGCTGCGTATGAATCTCTTCGACAACAAGCTGCGGATCAGCAAGAACAGTGCGCAGGAATTCCTGCATAACTTCCGGTTCCTGGAACGCGTCGCTGAAGAGTTTATCCTCTAAAAGGTCGATCTCTTCCAGGATATTGTCTAATTCGTCAAGGTTAATTTTATCAGTCATTTTTCATTCCAGCAAGCTTCTCGCGGGCAATGCGTCTCGGCGTTCTAAATCCGCCGAGACGCCTCTCCGTACCGCCTATTCGCGCGACCAGACGCAAACGCCGCCGGGTCGATCTTCGAGCGTTACGCCGATTTCCTTGAGACGATTGCGAATCTCGTCCGCCGTGGCGAAGTCTTTATTCTTTTTCGCGGCGCGGCGCAGATCGATGAGGAGCGTCATGAGCGGCTCGACGAGCGCGTCGTTCGCATTGGAGTCCTCTTCGACCGGCGCGCGGAAGAGCCCGAGCGTAAGCGCGAGCTCGCGGAAGATCGTCGTCGCGACTTTAAGCGCTTCCTGCGCCTGCGACTCAGGCTTCGTTTCGAGCCCCGTCTCTTCAACGAACTTATTGACCGCGCGCAGATAATCGAAGAAGACGCCCAGACCGCCCGCCGTATTGAAGTCGTCGTCCATCGCTTCTAGGAATCGCGCGCGCAACTCGCGAACATGCTTCGCGAATTCCGGATACGCGTCGAGCGCCGGCGACTTCTCGTACGCGTCCCCGGCCGCGCGCGTCGTCGCCGCCGACAGCGCGTAGTACGACTCGCCCGTTACGCTTTCGAATCTCTTGAAATACCGATAGAATCCTTCCAGACCTTTGCCGACCTCGCGCAGACGCTCTTCGCTATAATCGATCGGGCGACGATAATGGCTCGAAAGTAGGAAGAAGCGGATATTCTCCGGCTGGAATTTCTTGAGCAGATCCCTGAACGCCGACGCGCCCTTCGACTTACTTATCTTGCCAGCCTCTTGCGACGCCAAGTCGCCCTCTTTCGCGCCGCCTTCCGCCTCGCGCGTCTTGCGACCGCCAACTTTACCGACTTCGTTCGACGCCTGCATGAGTCCGTTGTGCATCCAGTATTTCGCCATCGGCTTGCCGTTCCGCGCTTCGCTCTGCGCGATTTCGTTCTCATGGTGCGGGAACTGAAGATCGAGTCCGCCCCCGTGCACGTCGAAGGTCTCGCCCAGGAGCGAGCAACTCATAACGCTGCATTCGATATGCCAGCCGGGTCGGCCCTTACCCCATGGGGAATCCCAGGACGGTTCGCCCGGCTTCGCGGACTTCCAGAGCGCAAAGTCGAACGGCGAATGTTTACGATCGGCGGTTCCGCCCCCTTCGCCGCTCATCTGCTCAAGCGTGCGATTGCTCAACTTGCCGTATTCCGGGAATTTCGCAACGTCGTAATAGACGTCCCCTTCGGATTCGTACGCGTACCCCTTCGCAATGAGATCGGAGGTAAACTCGATTATCTGCTGGATATAGTCGGTTGCCTTCGGAAAGACGCTAATTGTGTCGACGCCCATCGCCGCGAGATTATTCTTGTAATCTTGCGTCATTTCGTCCGCGACCGCGCTCATCGGAATACCGCGCGCGTTCGATTCCGCGATCAGTTTGTCGTCCACGTCCGTAATATTAACGACCCACGTTACGTCGTAACCGGAATACGTCAAATAGCGTTTGATCGCGTCGAAAATTACTGGACCGACCATATGCCCAATATGGCTCGGCTTATAGACCGTCGGGCCGCAAAGGTACATGCCGACCTTGCCCGGAACTACGGGCTGAAACTCTTCCTTGGTTCGCGACAACGTGTTAAAAACTCGCAACATAGTTTAATTATCTCCATCTTCAGTAATTCGAGACGCTCTCGTGCGCGGCGCTAGCAGGCGCGCGCGTTTATCGTCCTTATTTTAGTATTGCGCCCCCTATTTGTCAAGGTTGACCCAACGTCGCGCTCGTTCCCAATCGAGGTCGCGCGCGATAGTAAACAGAAAAAGGACGAACGCGACTTGCGCGCTCGCCCTTTGTGATTCTGACGTCGGAATCGCCGTTCCAATTACTCGGCGGCGCCGCCGTAGGAAACGTCGACGACCTGGCCTTTCTTTTCGATATTGACCGTCTTCTCTTCTTTAAAAGTTGCCGGCGGGAAATCTTTCACTTCGTCGACTTCCAGATCGGGGTTGAGCGTCGGATCCGGCTTAATCTTATTGCCGGTCTTTTTGGAGCCGTAGACCTGAATGGTCTTTTCGCCGGTCGTAACGTCGGCTTCATAGGCGCCGTCGACTATCTTGCCGCCGTCTCTGAGGCCCGAGCCGTCCTTTGCGAT
>CADCOO010000199.1 GCA_902803085.1 uncultured Planctomycetota bacterium | reverse complement strand
TGCGGGCGTAGCTCAGTTGGCAGAGCACAACGTTGCCAATGTTGTTGTCGAGGGTTCGAACCCCTTCGCCCGCTCTGTTGGAGATTATTCTCCGGTTTTGGACATGGGTTTCGTTGGAAGCAGCTTGTTCCGAACATTTGGCTTTGCCTTGATATTAAGATTCAGGCGCGCCTGTGTTTTCGGGCGCGTCTTTTTTTCGCGCCCGGGAAGGGCTCTTATCGCGAACGCGCATACGCAAGACTGGGAGACGCTCCGTTTCCGAGTCTTTCTTTTTTTCTTGCCGAGGCAAGCGCGGAAAGACTCATTCGCCGATCAGAGATTATTCATGCGCGGTCCGATTGGATTGCGGATCGCCGATCGAATACGACGTTCGCGTTCGGCGCGACGTTTACAAACCGAAAAAGAGAGTTGTCATGGAAAACGAAAATCTTGAAAACGAAGATCGCAAGCTGACGATCGAAGTCGAAGTGCAAGAGAGAAGCTCCTGCGAGCGCCACGTCAAAGTTACCGTCTCGGAAGAAGACGTTCAATTCTACGTTGATCGCGAAATCAACGAGATCCAAGAAAATCAGGCGATTCCTGGCTTCCGTCCTGGAAAAGCGCCGCGCAAGGTCGTCGCCAAGCGTTTCCGCAAGGAAGTCCGCGAGCGCGCTAAGAACGCGTTGCTCATCGATTCGCTCCAGCAAGCGAACGACGATCAGAACATGACCCCGATTAGCGAGCCCGATTTCAAAATCGACGCGATCATTCTTCCGGAAGAAGGTCCGTTCGTCTACGAGTACGACGTCGAAGTTCGTCCGACCTTCGACATTCCGAACTGGAAGGGTCTCAAACTTGAACGTCCGTCGCGCGAATTCACTCCGGAAGACGTCGACGCCGCGATCAAGCGTATTCAGGCGAGCTACGGCTCTCTTGAGCCGAAGGGGGACGACGAGGCTGCGGAGCTCGGCGATTACATTCGCACGAAGCTCTCGTTCGAGGTCGACGGCGGCGTGCTGCGTCAGGCGGAGAACGAAACGATTCGCATTCGTCCGACGCTGTCCTTCCACGACTGCGCGATTAAGGGCTTCGATAAGCTCATGGTCGGCGCTAAGGCGGGCGACACGCGCAAGACGACCGTTACCCTGTCCGACGACGCCGCCGACGAATCGCTGCGCGGCAAAGAGATCGACGCCATCTTCGAGATAATCGAAGTCGATCGCGCCGTTCTGCCGGAAATCGACGAAGAATTCCTCGCCAAGATGGGCGGCTTCCCGACCCTGGGCGACTTCCGCGACGCCGTTCAAGAGACGTTGCAGCGTCAGCTCGAGCACGCGCAGCAGCAGACGGCTCGCCGTCAGATCAGCGACGTTCTCACGAAGGACGCCAATTGGGAGCTTCCGCACGCGCTCCTGCGTCGTCAGCAGTTCCGCGAACTGAGCCGCCAGATTTACGAGCTCCAGCGCAGCGGCTTCAGCGACGACGTCATTAAGAAGCACATGAACTACCTGCGTCAGAACAGTATGCAGGCGACCGCGCAAGCGCTCAAAGAACACTTCATCTTCGAAGCGATCGCCGAAAGCGAGAATATCGAAGCGACCGACACCGATTTCGAATTCGAAATCATGCTCATCGCCTCCCAGACCGGCGAGACCCCGCGCCGCGTGCGTTCGCGTATCGAGAAGTCCGGCAACTGGGACGTCCTCCGCAATCAGATTATCGAGCGCAAGGTCGTTAATATGATTATGGACGAAGCGGAATTCGTCGAGAAGCCTTACGAAATCGACGCGCTTGCCGACGAATCCGAAGAAGCCGTCGACCGCGCCGTCGGCGCCTCCGAGGAGGAAATCCCCGAAGTTACCGAAGAAGACGCCAAAGAAGCCGCGCGCGAAGCCGCTGAGAAAAACGCCTAAGCGCGCCCGTTTCTCGCGCTGTAAAAGCGCCATAATCTAATCGACCGTCCCCGAAGTTGTCGCAATTTCGGGGACGTTTTTTTACGTCTCCTCGCGAAGAAACCGGCAACCCCCATCGCCTACCAACAAGCGTAGCACAAAGCCGCCGCTCGTTCCATCCGCGCCCAAGGTCAACGCCTTGATTCCCCGCCGCCCCCAAGCGCCAGCGCGCCCGTGCCCAATCCGCGCGTAGCGCAGCAATGGAGCCCCAAGCTTCAGCTTGGGGGAGCGCCGCAAACCAGTCCCCGCAACGCGCGAAGAAACCGATTGCAACCAGC
>CADCOO010000198.1 GCA_902803085.1 uncultured Planctomycetota bacterium | reverse complement strand
GGTCAGAAGTACTACTTCCGTGTCGCGGCGTATAACGAAGCGGGTCAGTCTGATTGGACGACCGGCGAGTTCGAAGCGCCGATCGCGCCGAACGCGCCGTCCGATCTTGTCTTTGGCGTTTACGACGCCTCGACGAAGAGCCTCCCCATGTCGTGGATCGATAATTCAGACAATGAATCCGGTTTCATAACGCAATTCAGTAGCGACGGCGAGACTTGGGAACTCGACGGTACGACGGTAGCGGACGTAACGACGCGCACGGCGACTAACGTTGAAGCAGGTCAGAAGTACTACTTCCGAGTTGCGGCGTTCAACGAGGCCGGCCGGTCCGACTGGACATACGGCGAATTCGCAGCGCCGATTGCGCCAAACGCGCCGTCTGATCTCGTCTTTGCGAACTACTCCGGCGAGAGTAAATCGGTTCAAATGAGCTGGACTGATAAATCCAATAACGAGACCGGGTTCATAACGCAGTACAGCCTCGACGGTACGACGTGGAAGCGGGGCGCGACGCTTGGCGCCAACGTAACGTCTCGCACAGCGACGGGCATAGAGGAAGGTCAGAAGTACTACTTCCGTGTCGCGGCGTATAACGAAGCGGGTCAGTCCGATTGGACGTACGGCGAATTCGAAGCGCTCCTCGCGCCGAGCGCGCCGTCGAACCTCGTCTTTATGAATTACTCCAGCGAGAACAAGACGGTTCAAATGAGCTGGACCGATAATTCCAATAACGAGACGGGTTTCTTAACGCAGTACAGTCAGGACGGCATGACGTGGAAGCCCAGCGCCACGCTAGGCGCGAATGAAACGTCGCGCACGGCGACGGGCGTTAAAGCGGGTCAGAAGTATTACTTCCGGGTCGCGGCATATAATGATGCGGGTCAGTCCGATTGGACGTACGGCGAATTTGAAGCTTCCATCGTACCTGCCGCGCCTTCCGATCTCGTCTTCGGCGATTACAACCGAGCGACGAAGCGTTTGTCGACTTCATGGACCGACAATTCGGATAATGAAACCGGTTTCATGGTGGAGTTCAGCGTCGACGGCAAGAATTGGTGGCTTAGAGGTAAGACAGGCGAAAATCAAACGTTTCTCGTGGCGACCGGGGTCGAGGAGGGTCAGAAGTACTACTTCCGGGTCGCGTCGTACAACGAAGCCGGACAGTCCGAGTGGACGTACGGCGAATTTGAAGCTTCCCTCATACCGACCGCGCCTTCCGATCTCGTCTTTGGCGTTTACAACCTGGCGATGATGCGTCTGCCTGTCTCCTGGACGGACAATTCGGATAACGAAACCGGTTTCATAATAGAGTACAGCGTCGACGGTGAGAATTGGAAGCTTGCCGGCAAGACAGTCGAAAATCAAACGTCTCGCATATCGACTGGCGTTGAGACAGGTCAGAAGTACTACTTCCGGGTCGCGGCGTACAACGCCGCCGGTCAGTCCGCGTGGACGTACGGCGTATTTGACGATCCTTTCGTTCCGAGCGCGCCTACCGATCTCGTCTTCACGAACTACGACGCCGAAAATCGCTCAGTTCTCATGAGCTGGACGGACAACTCAACGAACGAGACCGGCTTCAAAGTGGAATACCGAATGAACGACGGCGCGAACTGGCTCAGTTCCGCAAACTTGGACGCGAACGTAACAAGTCGAATGGCGTCGGGCCTCGTGCTTGGCAGCACATACAATTTCCGGATTGCCGCATATAACGAGTTTGGTCAGTCCGTGTGGACGTACGGCACATTTGAAGCGCTTCCCTTGCCAAGCGCGCCTACCGATCTCGTCTTCACAAATTACAACGCCAAGAATCGTTCAGTTCTCATGAGCTGGACGGACAATTCGACGAACGAGTCCGGTTTCAAAGTGGAGTATAGTTTGGACGGCGGCGCGACTTGGCGCAGTTCCGCGTCGCTGGGGGCGAACGTAACAAGTCGCACGGCGACGGGTCTCGTTACAGGTCGCGCGTACGATTTCCGGGTCGCGGCCAGCAATGAGTTCGGGCTTTCCAAGTGGACGAGCGCGACCTTTATCGTACCGACCGTCGGGGGCGGTTCGAACGCGATTCTCGATGAAGAAGACGCTCTCCTACCCGCGGGCTCCAACGCGATTCTCGACGAAGCGTTTGCGGAATTCTTTGAGGACGACTTGATTGAGCTTTTCTAGTTTGCGTCCGCGCGTCGCTTAGCGGGCTCGAAGCGATTTGAGTCCGGAAAGGGCGTCGGGTCCTTAACGGGAGCCGACGCCCTTTCGATTTTTGGACAGTTTCAACTAATGAGCCCTATAATAAAAGGGCGCCGACGAAGGCGTCCCTGGCAGGGCGTTGCGTTCGTCGGCGTCAAAGCTGGAGCGTAGGCGAAAGCGTGGGTTTTAGCTACAAACGCTAAAACTCGCACTCCCCGTTCCATCTAACAAACGCCTCCATCGCGTAATATTCCGGCAGACCAATGCGATTGTAGGCGTCGGCGGTCTCCATATTGCGATCTTCGGCGCGTTTCCAGAATTCTCTTGCGTCGGCGCCGAGGAATAGGGCGCCGTCTTTTTGGGACGCGTGTCGAAAGATCGCTTCCCGTTTCTTTTCGGAATCGCGTGGGAAGAGGGGGACGGCGATTTCGATTTCATGGAGCGGCCACTCTTGCCATGCGCCGCGATAGAGTAGGATTTCTGGTATTTCGCGTCCTTCGTCCTGGAGTTGGCGCAGTACGGAGAAGGCAATGAGCGCGCATACGCGATGGGTGCCGTGCGGGTCGGAGAGGTCGCCGGCGACGAAAATCTCTTCGGGCTGGAGCTCCTCAATGAGATCGCGGACGATCTGTCGATCCGTCTCGGAGGGCGGTAGTTTTTCAACGGCGCCGGTGTCGTAGAATGGGAGATTGAGGAAGTGCACGCGTTCGGACGGTATGCCGCAGACTTTGTCGGCCGCGCGCGCTTCGCTCCAACGGATGAGTCGCTTCATGAGCAATACGTTTTCAGCGTCTTTGTCGCCCGGTTGTTTATTGCGCAACGGCGTTTTGATCTCGCGTGAAATGAACTCG
The DNA here is from genome assembly GCA_902803085.1 of uncultured Planctomycetota bacterium. Taxonomy (GTDB): domain Bacteria; phylum Planctomycetota; class Planctomycetia; order Pirellulales; family Thermoguttaceae; genus RUG369. The sequence continues at coordinate 15,554 of CADCOO010000198.1, read as the reverse complement.
CTTGTTTCCTCGGCGCCGCCGATCTGTTGGCTGATCTCCGCGAAGAGATCCGCCATGCGATAGGCGTCGTGGTCGTTGACCGCAATATTGCCGCTCGTCATATAAGCGACGTGGAGCTCGTGCCCGTCGTCGACGAGTCGGATCATGGTGCCGCCCATACTAATAGCGTCGTCGTCCGGGTGCGGACTGAAGACGAGAATCTTTTTCGGCGTCTGGCCGCACGGATGTTGCGCGATCGTCTGCATCATCCAGTTAAAGACGCGCGCGCAGACCTCCGGCGCGGGACCCGCGTGGCGTAGAAGCGAATGGAGCCCGTGCGCGCGGAAATCGGCGTCGCTCAACTTGAGCAGCGCCTTGCCGGTTCGTTCGCAGAGCCACAAAACGGCGCGTTTGACCATGGCGTCGTTCCACTCGACGCCGCGCGTGCGCCATGGGGTCGCCACGTCTTGTAAAGCCGACGCCGCGCTCTTGTCGATAATAAAGGAAACGTCCTGGTGCGCGCGCAGCCAGCTCGCCGGGGTCGCGTTCGAAATCGGCTCTTCGAGCGCGCGCTGAATAATCGCCGCCTTGGCGTCGCCGAACGCTAGGACGACGATCTTGCGCGATTCCATTATCGTTCCGAATCCCAACGTGAGCCCGTGCGTCGGCACGTTCGTCTCGCTAAAGAATAACGACGCCGCGTTCAGACGCGTTTCCGGATCTAACTGCGCCAGGCGCGTGCGACTCGATTGCGACGTGTACGGTTCGTTGAAGCCGATCGCCCCATTAGGCGCGACCCCAAGTATCATGACGTCGATTCCGCCCGCAAGGAGAATCTCGTTCTCGTACTGGCGACAGCTCGCTTCCACTTGATCGATTGGAATCGTCGCGTCGAAGAAGTGAACGTTTTCGGCGCGAAGATTCGTCTTGCGAATGAAGTTGTCCATGAGCCAGCGTCGCATGCTCTGGAGTCGGTCGGGATCGAGACCGTAGTATTCGTTCACAATAAAGATTGAAACGCGGGAGAAGTCGAGCCCCTGCTCTTCGTGAAAACGCACCAGCTCCTGATAGACTCCAACCGGACTCGACCCCGCGACAAGTCCAAGCGTGGCGGAGCGTCCGAGCGAGTTGCAATCGCGAATGATGCCCGCGACTTGAAACGCGACGTGTTTGCACGCGTCGGCGCCCGATTCGAAAACGTAAGTTGGCGCTTCTACGTTGCGCGCCGGCAACGCGACGCTTTCCGACGACAATTTGGTAGTCATAACGACGCTCCGAAAACCGCGCCGGGGAAAGAAGCGCGGAAAAAACTAACGATTGATTACAATATGCTGATTTTAACGGTAAAATAAGAGAGGAGCTTTTTAAAGTTGGCGCAAAAGAGAGCTTTTTCGTCAGCAACCCCTCGAAAAAAACATTGAGACTATTATAATAGATTTTACGCGGCGGTATAGCGTCGCTCGATAAGTTTTCACGAACTTGTCGACGCGAGTCCGCCCACAATGCGAAAATAACTTTGCGTCTTTTTAGTCCCCGTTCGCGTTCGCGCGAGTCGTTACGGATCCAAAGGGCGCGATCACTTACAATAGCGCGATGCGCGGCAAGAGATTGAAAATGAACAAAAGGTCGAATTTGTGCGACGCCTTTAAACTGTGCGCCGCTATCTGTATCCTTGGCTCGTTAGCGATTGTCGGCTGTAAAGAGAGCGACGTCTCCTATGTCCCCGAAGCTTTCGAAGGGCTTGAGAGCGACCCAAACGCGATGAGCGACGCCGAATACGACGCTATGGTGCGTCAGATTCTAGAAGGTCGTCCCGCCGCCGCTCCCGGCGCGTTTAATTTTAGCGCCCCCGCGACGACCGGGGCCGCGCCCGCGTTCAACTTCAACGCCGCCGCGACGACCGGAGCCGCGCCCGCGTTCAACTTCAACGCCGCTGCGACGACCGGAGCCGCGCCCGCGTTCAACTTCAACGCCCCCGCGACGACTGGGGCCGCGCCCGCGTTCAATTTCAGCGCCGCCGCGACGACCGGAGCCGCGCCCGCGTTCAATTTTTCCAAAGCGGCGACTCCAGCGGCTCCGAAATTAACGGCGTCGTCTTTTAATAACGGCGCCGCCGTCGCGAACGTCGACGGCGCCGATCCTTTGGCTACGGTCATGAAGAAAAAGGCGGCGCTGAAGGCGGCGGTCGAGGCGGCGACGAAAGACGCTGAAGCGAAAGCGGAGGCGGTCAAAGCGGCGGAGAACGCGCAAGCCCAGGCGGCGACGGCGCTAGCCGACGCGAAACGCGCGTTGCAGACGTCTGAGGAAAACGCGAAAAACGCGGCGAATTTTCTTGAAAAAATGCGCGCGCAGGTCGTCGACGCGGAGACGGCGCTAAAGAACGCTGAAACGCAAGTCCAGACGGCGCAGGCGAACGTCGCGACGGCGACCGCCGGCGTTAAGGAAGCGACGGCGGCGCAGGAGCAAGCGGCTTCTGCGGTTGCGAACGCGACGACGGAACGCGACGCCGCTCAGCAGGCGGTCGACGCCGCGAAGACGAAGGTCGACGAGCTCGCAAAGCAGGTCGCCGGCGCGCAAGAGGCGAACGAATCCGCTCAGAACGAACTGAAAGCGGCGAACGATAAGGTAGCGGCGGCGCGCGACGCGGCGGAACAAGCGGCTCAGGCGGTCGACGCGATCGAAGAGGACGGCGACGCCAAGACGGCGGCTCAGGAAGCGGCGCAAAACGCCGCGACCGCGCTTGCTCAAGCGACCGACGCGGCTAACGCCGCCGACGCGACCGCCAAGGCTGCGGCTGAACGCGTCGCCGCTCTTGGTCAAGAGCTTAGCGCCGCGAACAACGGCGTTCAGACTGCGACCGACGCGCTCAACGCGAAGTCGACGGCGCTCGCCGACGCGCAGCAGAAGAACGCCGACGCGGAGAAGGCGCTGACGGCGAGCAAGGATCAGGAAGCGCAAGCGACAGCGGGCGCTCAAGCCGCCGCCCAAGCGAAAGACGCGGCGGCGAAGGAACTTGATACTGCGCGTAGAATGGCGACTGGCGCCGAGGGAGCGCTAGGGGAAGAGAAGGGAACGGTCGAAAAGGCGCAAGCCGCCGTTTCCAAAGCTCAAAGCGCTAGCGACGCCGCCGATAAGGCGGTGAAAGCCGCGAAAGACGCCGCAGAAGAAGCCGCTAAAGCAAAAGAAGCGGCGGAGAAAGCGGAAAAGTCCTTCGCGTTGCGCGAAGCCAAGCAAAACCGTTTTTTTTTTGCTGAGCTAACGATTCCGTACGCCGACGAGCAGGAAACGCCCGCGCCGGCCGGCGACAATCTTGAAAAAGCGATCGATTCCCTTATCGACGCGCTCAAACGCGACTGCGAAGATCTGGAAATGATACCCGACTTCGAAGACGGCGTGATCGCCGTGCGGCGCGACGCGAACGCGCTTGCGACGGTCGCGCTCGTTCTAGGCGCGTCGGAGGCGGATTCTCAGCGTAAGGGCAGCGCGTCGGGACTCGTCGCGGCGGCCCAGAAGCTTGAAAGCGCGAAGTCGGTCGCGGAGGTCAAGAGCGCGTATCAAGCGCTGGTCGCCGCGCGCGACGGCAAGGGCGGCGGTAAGCTCGAGTGGTCGAAAGTCGCGTCGTTGCGTCCTCTCATGAAGTACGCGCTGCCGTCCCTTTCGACGGAGATCAAGCGTCTGGCGCGCAATGAAAAGACCTTCCTGCGCAAAGCGAACACGCAGAAGGTAATCGACGCCTCTACGATTATGGTCGCAATTGCGCTCGGCGCGCGCGAGAACGTCGACGAGACGCTCGCGCCGGAGGAAGATGAAGTTTGGCGCGGATATTGCGATCGACTCGCCAACGCGGCGCTCGAGTTTAACGAGAACGCGACCGCCGTCGCCGCCGGTCAGGGCTCCTTCGACGATATGAAGGCGGCGTACAAGACGGTCGAAGAGACGTGCAGTTCGACTTGCCACGAGAAGTTCGGCGGTCAGACGGCGGAATGACGTCGCGTCCTTTTGGCGCCGTTTTCGAACGCGCGCAATCGATTGCGAACGCTAGGGACGGCGCCCTGGCGTTCGTTTTCTCATATATTGGTAGAGCAGAATTGAACGGTCATGCGACGGATTAAACTGGAACTCTGTTACGACGGCGCCGATTATTCCGGCTGGCAGATTCAGCCGAAACAGCCGCAGGTCAAGACGATCCAAGGCGAGTTGCAGCGCGCGATCGCGCGCGTCGTCGGCGCCGAGGTCGAGGTTCTCGGCAGCGGACGCACCGACGCCGGGGTTCACGCGTTGTGTCAGGTCGCGGCGTTCAACGCCGAGACGGCGTTGCCAACCAATACGCTCGTTAAAGCGATCAACGCGTTCCTGCCGCCGAGCATACGCGTATGGCGCGCGTTCGACGTTCCGCTCGACTTCCATCCGATTCGCGACGTCGTGCGCAAGCGATATCGGTACCTCATGAGCGATTCGCGCCCCGCGTACCCCTTTTTACGACGTAACGCATGGACGATTCTCCAGCGCGTCGATCTCAACGTCATGCGCGAGGCGGCGAAGTTCCTCTTAGGAACGCACGATTTCGCCGCCTTTCAGACGCAGGGCTCGCCCCGCAAGACGACTGTTCGAACCGTCTACGACGTTTCGATCGTTGGCGCGCCTCTCGACGCGTGTTTTGCCTTCCCGAAACTTGCGGAGTATGAGACGCGACTCGAAGACGTGCGAACCGGCGCCCCGGAACAGCCCGCTCTTATCGCTTTTGAAATTGAAGCGGACGGCTTTTTATACAATATGGTGCGCGCGATCGTCGGCACCCTGAAACTTTTTGGCGAACGTCATAACGGGTTTGAAGACCCGGAGACGATGCGCGCGATCGTCGAACGCGCCGACAGGCGGCTGGCGGGACCGACCGCGCCCGCGCACGGACTTTACATGATCGACGTCGTCTATCCAGAGGACGCGCGAGCGCGCGGCCTCGGCGTCGACGAGCGATCGCCCGAGGATTTGACACAGCAAGGACGCGCATAGCGCAGAAGAATATATGGAACATTTGCAAATAGTAAGCGGTTCGGACGCGACTCCGAAAACCTTTGCGCTTACGAGCGATTCCGTCGTGATAGGTCGTCAGCCGTATTGCGACCTCGTTTTGAACAACAACGCGATTAGCCGCGAACACGCGAAACTCGAGAAGAAAAACGGCGTCTGGTACGTAGAAGATCTTCAGAGCCGAAACGGCGTGTGGCTGAACGGCAAACGTTTGAGTTACGAACCGACGAAGCTCGAGGACGGCGACGTTCTTTTATTGGGCGATACGAAAATCTTCGTTCGTTTGCAGGACGAGACGCGTCTTCTCTCGCCGCCGCGCGTTGGCGAGAGTTCGCGCTTTGCGCTCGACGACGATTCGGAACCGAGCGCGATTCATTCGCAGGTAATTGTCGGCGGACCCAGGGGGTCGAGTAATTTTGCGGCGTCGGCGCGCGCCTTCAAGACGATTAAGGACTGCCAGCGTGAAATCCTTCGATTAGAGGAGCGCGAACGCGTTCTATTGGAATTCGCGAGGATTTTGGGTAAGGCGGAAGACGTGCGCGATCTTACGCCGCGGTTTCTCAATAATCTCCTGCAACTCTTTCCTCAAGCGGATTCCGCGTGCGTTCTCGCCCCGGAACGGATCGCGCGGAACGCCAATTCGGATAAGGCGACCTGGAATATTGTGAACTACGCTCGTCGCGACAAACATAGCGACGAGAAATTCCGGGTAAGTCGCGCGATTATACGCCACGTCGTTGCGACACGTTCGGCGATCGTTTCCGACTACGCGCCCGACGACGAGCGGTTCGATCCGTCCGAAAGTCTTGTCATGTCGATGATTAGCTCCGTTATGGCGGCGCCGATTTACGACGCGCCGAACGATCGCCTTATCGGCGTGATTCAGATCGACGCGCGACGCGCGCGCAAACGGTTTAATCAGGACGATCTCCGACTCCTCGTATCCGTTGCGAATCAGATTGCGGTCTACTGGGAGAATCAGCATTTCCGGGACGAAGAGCTCGAGAAGAAGCTCGCGTTGCGCGAAATGCAGGTTGCGAATCAGGTTCAACGCGGCTTCTTGCCGCTGGAACCGCCGAAAATCGAAGGTTACCAGTTTTTCGATTACTATCGTCCGGCGAAGTTCGTCGGCGGCGATTATTTCGACTACATTCCGCTTCCGGACGGTCGGATCGCGATTATTCTGGGAGACGTTTCCGGCAAGGGAATCTCGGCTTCGTTACTTATGGCGAAGCTTTCGTCAGAGATGCGTTACGGACTTCTTTTAGAGAAGTCGTTGGGCGCGTCGATGGAACGCGTGAATCGAATTTTTGCCGAGAATCATTGGGGCGATCGGTTTATTACGCTCGTAATGGTCGTCCTTGAGCCCGCGACGGGAATCGTTCGCATTTACAACGCCGGGCATTTGTATCCGGTCGTATCGAAATTGGACGGCTCTGCGGAGCGCATCGGCGAGAATTACAATAGCTTTCCGCTGGGAATCGTCGAGGACGCGACGTTTCCGGAGTTCGTCTATCAATTGCAACATGGCGAGACGATCGCGTTAATGAGCGACGGTTTTCCAGACGCGCTGAGCGTCGAGGACGACGCGTTTGGCGACGCGCGCGTCGCCGAGGCGTTGCGCAATCCGCACGGCGACGACGCAAAGACGGTCGGTAAGCGACTTGTCGACGTTATGCGTCGATTTGCCGAAGGAACGCGTCAGACGGACGATCAGTGTCTCGTCGTCTTTCGGCGCGCGCCGACGAGCGATTGTAAGGTCGCGGATTCAGAGGCGCGATAGCGAGATTACCAATGAGCGCGCCGCGTTTCTCGTCGCCGCGCCGCGCTCGCTACTTTTGATTCCACGCGACCGTCCGGAAGACGCGTCGCGCGCGACGAGCGTTTAGAAAGGAAAACAATGGAAGAGAAATCGCGACAGTTCTTTTACGACTTGGTTAAGACGCCGAGCCCTACGGGCTACGAAGAGAGGATTCAACGCGTCGTTCGCAATTACGCGGAGAGTTTCGCCGACGAGATTAAGGTCGATTCGCACGGGAATCTCATTGCGTCGCGTAATCCTTCGGCGCCGTTCCGCGTTATGCTGGCAGGGCACTGCGACCAGATCGGTTTGATAGTGAATTACGTCGATCCGGACGGTTTCGTTTACGCGTTGCCGTTGGGCGGCTGGGATCCGCAGACGCTGGTCGGGGTTCGCGTCACGATCTGGGGACGTAAGGGACCGGTCGAGGGCGTAATCGGGCGTAAGGCGATCCACTTGCTGACGGAAGAAGAGCGTAAGAAGGTTCCGAAGGTAACGGATCTCTGGATCGATATTGGCGCGAGTTCGAAGCAGGAGGCGGAAGAGGTCGTTCGAGTCGGCGATTCCGCCACGATACCGCTGGACTACCGCGAGCTTCTCAATAATCGAATCGCGGCGCCGGCGACGGACGATAAGGCGGGCGTTTGGGTCGTTATGGAAGCGTTGCGTCGTTTTTCCGGCGCGAATCCGGACGTTGGTCTCTTTGCCGTTTCGACGGTCCAGGAGGAAGTTGGACTTCGCGGCGCGCGCACGAGCGCGTTTGGAATCGATCCGCACGTTGGAATCGCGGTCGACGTAACGCACGCGACGGACACGCCGACGGTCGAAAAGAAAGTATGCGGCGAGATTCTGCTCGGCAAGGGCGCGGCGATCGGCAAAGGCCCGAATATGAGCATGAAGCTCGTCGACGCTCTCGTCGACGTTGCGGAAGAGAAGAAGATCGCGTATCAGATGTGCGCGGAAAACCGCATAACCGGCACGGACGCGGCGGTAATTCAGGTAACGCGCTCGAGCGTTCCGACCGCGCTCATTTCGATTCCGAACCGCTATATGCATACGCCGGTCGAGATCGTCTCCTGGGACGACATGGACGCCGCCGCCGAGCTTATCGCGCGATTTTGCGAGACGCTCACGCGCGAGACGTCTTATATCCCCGAATAACGCGTCGTAAACGTTATTTCGACGGTTTCATTCAATAAACCTGGCTAATTTGCCGATTAGCTAAGGTGCGCTCTGTCGACGGGCGCTTGCAATCATGATTACGCGTTGCGCATAGCGCGTTCGTCGTAGCGGCGAGCGCGCGACGGCGCGTTTAGGAATTTGGCAAAATGAACTGGAAAACCTGGGCTTTACTTGCGTTGGCGCTTGTGCTCGGCTTTGGAGCGGCGTACGGCGTTAAGGCGATCTTTTTTGACGACCGTAGCGACTCCGAGATAGCGGACGACGCGTCTCGATCCGGCGCGCTTGAACGCGCGCTCGTGGCGAACGGCGACGTTCTTTCCGGCATGGAGCTCACGGCGCAGAACGTGCGATTTGTCCTTATGCCGGAACAAGAGGTTCCACGCGACGGGATCGTTTCCTTTAACGGCATGTCCGGTCGCGTCGTAACGCGCGACCTCAAGGACGGCGAGCCGATTTCGCTCTACGATCTGGAGGAGCCGCGCGAAGCAAGCGCGACCTCGTCCGTCTTCGTGCCGCCGGGATACGTCGTCGTACCGATTGAGATTTGTTCCGTGAGTAAAGAGACGGGCAGTTTGAATTATCTTAAAACGACGAAGCTCGACAAGATTGTTAAGCCGGGGGACGTCGTCGACGTTAGCGTTGCGAAAGAAGATCGCCGCAACGGCGCGGTCGGTTTGCGTCGGCTCGTAACGGAGACGCTCGCGCGCGACGTTTCGGTCTTTTCCGTGACCGACGAGAAACGGTTCGGCGCCGACGGCTCTGGACGCTATTCCTGTCTCTCCGCGCTACTGTCGACGGAGCAGGTCGAGCTTATTCGTAAGGCGTACGGCGAGGGCAAGCTGAAGCTGACGCTGCGCAACGGAACGGAAGAAGAAGCGCCGATGGAACTATTCTCTACCGGCGATTCCGCCGCCGTCGTCCCGATTCGCAACAACGACGGACGACCTTGGCAAACCCCGAGATCGACCGTCGCGCCGACAATGAACGAAAACTTTATTATCGGGGGCGTCCCTGAAACTGTTCCCGAGCCGGAAAAAGAGACCGAGGTCGAGCCCGAGCCGACCCTCGTAGAGCCCGAAAGCGTCATCGCGATTAATAACGGTTTCTTTCTCGGGGGCGAGTCCGAATCAGACGCTTCCGCGTTGATCGATCCGGAAGCGTCGTCAGAAGTCGATCAGATCGCGATCGACGCGTCGAGTCTCGTTGAAGAGGACGAATTGCAACGTCTCGACGAAACGCCCGACGCCGCGCATGGAACGGCGCAGTGGTCGCGCGTAAACTTTGATAATCCGTCGCCTCCCGCCTTAGATCCTTCGACGTTTCCCGCGATCAACGAATCATGGACGGGCGAACCTGCCTTCCGAGACCGTAGCCAGGATGCGACCGCGCGTCGTTCGACGAATTCAGAACGCTATAATCTGGCGACGTCCCAAACGCAAGTCGCCGATCCTACCGTTGTGGAAGGGGACGAGCACGAGACGACCGCGCCGACGTCAAATCCCGCTGGAACGGCGATAAGCGGCGGCGATTCCAATCCTACGGACGTGCCGAAGGTCAACGCCGTCAAAAAGGTCTCCCCCTTTATAACGACTCCGGCGAAGACGGCGCCGACGAAAACGACGACGAAGACGAGTCGTCGCGGACGATAGCAAAGGAAAAAAGAACGTTGAGCTTGCAAGGAGCGAATTATGGAAGAGCGGTCGAGACTTGATCTCCTTTGGGCGCCTTGGAGAATGGCGTATATTCATTCTGAAGACGACGCCGTTCCGGAGCCGGTAAAAGTATGGGACGGAGGCGATCCGAACTGCTTCATATGTCAGGCGGTCGCCGACGATCCTGAGAAGGATCGCGCGCGGCTCGTCGTCGGTCGAACGGAAACGACGATCGCTATTTTGAATCGCTATCCTTACAACAACGGTCATCTCCTTGTCGCGCCGAAACGGCACGTCGCGCGACTCGACGCGTTCACTCCGGAAGAGCGGCGCGATATTATGGCGGAACTGACCTATTGGACGAGCGCGCTAGAGAAGGCGATGAACGCCGAAGGCTTTAACGTCGGGCTCAATTTAGGGCGCGTCGCAGGCGCCGGTCTTCCGGGTCACCTCCATTGGCATATCGTACCGCGCTGGAACGGCGACGCCAATTTTATGACGACGATCGGTTCGACGAAAGCGATTCCGCAAGCGCTTGAAGCCGCGTGGGAACTTTTACGAAGAACAAACGACTAACATTTACCTTGGCGCGTCCCACGACTTCACAATATGACGAAAAAGAACAACGTTATGTCGACCCCTACTTACAAATACGTCTCCACGTCTTCGAAGTTTTACTTCTTCCTCGAGGAAATTGAGGACGCTAAATGGATTGCGTACGATACGGAGTTCATCTCCGAGGGGCGATTCTTACCGGAACTATGTCTCCTTCAGGTCGCGACCGAAAAGGGGAATTTTCTTATCGACCCGCTGACCGTTTCCGATATTACGCCTTTCTGGGAGCGGCTCTGCGACGGACGTTCCGTTTCGATTATTCACGCGTGTCGTAGCGAGTTGGAATTCTGCTATCGCGCAGTTAAGAAGTTTCCGGCGCAAATTTTCGACGTTCAAATTGCCGCCGCGTTCCTAGGGCTCGGCTATCCGCTGAACCTTAAGACGCTCGCGCAGCAGACGGCTAAAGTTCAGCTTGCGAAATCAGAAACGCTCACCGACTGGCGCAAACGTCCGCTTCTCATTTCGCAACTAGACTACGCGATTCACGACGTTTGCCACTTGTATCAGATTTACGAACATTTACGCAATCGGCTCTCCGAGCGCGGAAGACTCGGATGGTTTGAAGACGAAATGGCGGAATACTGTCGCGAGCTCCAAGCGAGCCTCGACGACAATGAAGGCTGGCGGAAATTGCACGGCGTTAAGGGAATGTCGCGCACGGAACTCGCGATCGTGCGCGAGCTCTACGAATGGCGCCGCGAACGCGCGCTGCGCAACGGCACGCCGGTCGGGCGTATCTTGCGCGACGACGTGCTCGTCAACGTGGCGCGCAGCAAGACCTCCGACCCGCAACGGATCGCGGTCGTACGCGGCGTTAATATGCGCCCTCAGGCGCCGATCGTCCTTGAAGCGGCGCAGGCGATCTCCAGAGCGATGCAATTGTCTGAAGCGGAGAAGCCGCAATCTCATACTCCGACGTATCCGACGTACGAAATAGCGACGCAACTCGTCTACGTTCTCCTTGCGCAATATTGTAAGCGTCACGAGATATCAAATACGATCGTCGCGCACTCGGCGGACATTCGCAAGGCGCTCGCTCATTACGAAGGCAAGTTGAAGGGCGAGGAAGGCTCGAAGCTCTTTGTCGGCTGGCGCGCGGAGTTTCTCGGCAGTTTTCTGGACTCCGTTCTTTCCGGTCGGTACGCCATGCTCCTTTCGGAAGACCTGGACGGCGATCCGTTGCGCATAATCGACGTTTCAGGCGCGACGTTTAAATCGGCGTTGGAGAACGAAGGACAGTAGCGTCCAATCGAAGCGTCATACCCAAAAGAACAGTCGACGGCGTAACGCGCGGCTGTTCTTTTTTTATTTTATTCTGAAATAATATTCGACGAATATAATCTACATTTAACGAATAATGAAAAAGTAAACGATAAAATTTTTAATTAGATCGTACGTAATCCTTCTTTTTCTATTGCAAAATATCTCGTTTGGATTATATTATAGTCAATCTGAATCGCGTAGGTCGGCGCCTGCGCAACAATAGACTTTGACACGTTCAGAAAGGACGCGGCGTATGAGAACGAATGAAATCCCCTGTGTGGAATTGTCGCTTTCGAGAGACGACGTAACGTGGCGATTGTTGAAATCATGTGAAAGAAACTATAATTTTTCAAATAATAGCGAGTCAATCGACGTCGGCTATCTATTCGACGCGCGCGACGACGGCGTATGCTTGCGCTTGCGCGACGCGAGGCTTGCGCGAGGTCTCGCGCTAGAGTCTTTTGCGCGGGAGCTTGGCGTCGCGCGAAACGAGGCGCTCGCTTGGGAAACGAACGAACGTTGTCCGAAGTACTGGCTCCGGAAAGCGAGCGAACTGTTGCGGGTTGATTACGATTGGCTTGCAACGGGCGTTCGCTCGGACGCGGCGCCGTCTGACGAGTCGCGAACGAAGGCGACCGCGACGCTGGAAGAAGATCGCCGCGCAATCTGCGAATTGCTCCGCGAGCTTATTGCGATCTTAGAATCCTAGGCTGAATCTTTGCCCAGGCCGTCGCGCATAAAAATGAGTCCGATTACGACTGGAACGGCAATAGAAACGAGCCATAAAAGGAACGCGCGCCGAAAGCCAAACGCGTCGATCGTTTTGCCGCCGACGAACGCGCCGAATCCGAATCCGAGATTTAGGCACAGATAATACGTCGAGTTGGCGACTCCCGTTCGAGTTCGCGGCGATCTTTTAACCGCGACCGAACTCAAAAGGGGTACGACGACTCCGAATCCAAGTCCGAACGGAACGCCCGCGAGGAGTAGCGTCGCGCGACTGCCGGCGTATGCCAGCATAATGAGCGAGAGCGCCGACATAAGCGCGGCGGGAATGAGGATACAGATTGGCGGGCGCTTGTCCATAAACAGAGAAGAGCCGAAACGCGTCGCCAGCATTGCCAGCGAGGAAATAATAAAGAACGCGCTTGCCGAGCCGAACGCGCGCGTCTCGCTGAAGAGACCAACGAATACGATCGTCGAACAGACTCCCACGCCATAAATGAGAATCATAATCGACGGAATGATCGCGCCCTTTTCGATAAAAAGTCCCATTAGCCCTTGGAATCCGGAGGGGCGCGACCCAGTTCGTTTAACGGCGTCCGTTTGGTTGCAACTTCGCGATTCCTTCGGCGGATCGCAGGCGCAGATTGCGCTCGCCAGGAGGCAGAACGCCGCAAGCGCCGAGAGTATCTGCCACATCAAACGAGGATTGGCGGGGGATTGCGCCACGAGAATAAGCCCGAGCGCCGGACCAAGCGCTATGGCGACTGATTGTCCAAGACCGTAATACCCGAGACCTTCTCTCAATCGCTCTCGCGGAAGAATATTCGACGCGCCCGCCGCCGACGCCACGTTCAAGCCCGCGAAACCTATCCCCTGTAAAACGCGGAAGAAGAAGAGCGGACCAATGCCCGACCAAAAGAGAGGACCGAGCGTTCCCGCGAGAAAAAATGCGCCGCCCCCTATCAACACGCTACGACAGCTAAACCGATCGGCAAGCGCGCCCGAAAGAAGGAACGGAAGAACGCCCGCGAGCGCAAAGACCGTTACCAGCGCGCCGCTCGTCGCTTTACTGCGTCCGATCGCTTCTACAAATATCGGAAGACCCGCCTGCAACGCGTCGACCGCGCCCGTGCCGGCGAGCGAAATGAGGATGAGAATAACAAACGACGTCGTCCACACGCGCGGACGAACGTTCGACGACTCCTGCGTCATGACGTTAACCTCCCAACGTTGAGGGACGACAAAAAAGAGCGTACGTCCCTAGGATTCATGATCCGGACTTACGCTCTATAAAAAAGCTACTCGATCGCTTCCAGGCGGCGTCGTACTAGGAAGCCGCCTTCCATAACGCCGCGACGCTCGAAATTGTACTACTATTCAGGCGTTTGTCAAGTTGACGCGTTAGTAGGTCAGACCCTCGGCGCCTTCGAAGGAGAAGGAGACGCCCCATTGCCAATGCGTGTGGTCGACGCGCGCGCCGATGATATTGGCGCCTTCGCGTAGTTCCACTTCGACGGTATCCTTCCATTTCGGCGACCGCGGCGAGAGACAGTCGAAATAGATTTCCTGACCGTTCAAATAGACGCGCTGATACGTCGTCGTACTGAAGCCTTCGGTGTTCAAGACGAGCGTTGCCTTTTGCGCCTTGGGACTGAAGACGACGCGCAGAACGTAAGCGGCGTCGAACGCGTTCGCGGGCGCAAGATCGGCGAGATCGACGGCGTTCGGATTGTCGGCGCCCGTTTTATCGGCGGTCGGGTAGTAGAAATAGGCAGATTGAGCCTCGGCGCAGAATTCTTCATACTGTTCTTTTGTTATGTTGCCTAATTCCTCCGGCGTCATTGCGATGAGCTGATCGCACTTGTTTGTCGCTTTATCCTTGGGGAATTTATCGAGCTCCGGGTAAGAGTAGGCGTCCATGGGGAAGCCGGTCAAGACGTAATAAGGCGCGTTGACGCGAACGGGGACGGCTAGCTCGCCCGCTTTGACGACGACTTCAGTCGACAGTTCATGAATAGGAAGGGTTAAGCTTGCGGTAAACTCTCCCGGCTTAGTTCCCGTAATATTTTTGCAGACGACGTCGTCGCCTTCGATCTTAATGACGGCGCCGTCGGGAACGTTGAAAAAACGCCCTGCGATCTCAACGGCGCAGATCGAGTCTTCGGCGTTGGCAATCGCGCCTCTCCAATAGAGATTGGAGTCCTCGGACTTGAGATCGTTGACGAAGAGCGCCATTGCGGGCTTATCGTCGAGATCGCGAACGATTGGGTCGACTTTCTCTTGATAATACTTATCGGCGATCTCGCCGAGCTTAAGCGCCTTGAGGAAGGACCACGCCATGATCTGATGACCGTACTGGTTCGGATGCACGAAATCTAGAGTGATTCGGAATTTCGGGTCGCGAGTTCGCGCATAGATAAAATGCTCTGCGAATTCCGCGCGCGCGTTGTAGAATTCGCAATCTTCCTCTTGGGCGACGTCGGCGATAATTTCGGCGAGTCGATCCATAAAGAGATTCTTAAAGGCGTAGGGATTTTCAGTGAGCAGGGTCGGAGGCGTGAGGATAATCCGTTTAACGCTGGGAACTCGAGCGCGCAGATCGGCGACGAGCGCTTTGTATTCAGCGCGCCACGATTTGAAGCCTTCTTCGTCCGACTTAATCGACGGCTGGAGCGCGTCGTTCATGCCGAGGTGAACGAGAATCGCGTCGGCGCCCTTGTCGAATTCCTCTTTGATCATAATCCCTTCGATATCGAGTCGGAAATTATTCTCGTAGGAATTTTTGATAATGTTGCGCCAGCTGAAGATAGTCTGTCCGCTCCCGCCGAGGGGCACGAATTCCACGTCGCTTCCCGCGTCTTTGAGCGCGTTGCGGATTTCATGCGCGTAACCGTAGGGGAGGTTCATGGAGTGGCCGGTAATGCTGTCGCCGACGACGAGAATGCGTTCGCCGGCAAAGGACGTGGCGGCGTATAGCGCCAACGAAATGAAAGCGGCGACGAGCGCCGCGCCTATGCGCGAATGTGTCATGAGTTGCGTCCATTGGGGTTGGAATAGCGTGCGATTTCGAAAACGCTTCGAAATACCGTGCGCATTATACATGGGCGACGGATCGATTTCAAGCGTCGGAGTCGCGGCGCGAAAGTTTCCATTCAACGCAACGAAGCGAACCGACGTATTTCTTCTTTGCGACAAAGCTAATTCTCCTCGAATTGAGACGGCCATTATTCGCGCAGAATCCCACTAACGCATTTTATTCATACAACCTGTTTATTCTTTTTAAAAAGCCCAAAATGTTGAATTAGAGG
>CADCOO010000197.1 GCA_902803085.1 uncultured Planctomycetota bacterium | reverse complement strand
TGCAAGGGCGGCGCGTGGTGCGGCGGACCCGACGTCTGTCGACCTGCGGCGCGCATTCCGCGTACCGGCTGGTTTCGTAGCGATTACCTAGGTTTCAGGGTCTGCTTCGACGCCAAAGATTGACAACCGCGTAAAACTTGACGCGCGCGCTCGCGCGCAGTATAATATGCTCGACGCCGATCCTCAGTTTGAGAGGAAGAGCGTCGAGTTTTTGCGCAATAAGAACGGACTAGCGCAAGACGAACGTTTCAGATTCGACTAGATCGCTATTTGAAGAGGGATTTCTCATGTCTGATCTAAGAACAGAACGACAATCAACGCAGTGCCTTGCTATCTTCGCGCCCACGAAAGAACGCGCCTGGAATTTCCAATCGGACTGCCTCGAGAATGGAATCGAAGCGCAAACCGCCCTTTTCAGTCAGGGTTGGCCTTGGTACGTGAAGGATAAGATCCTTCCTTTTGCTTCGTGTTGCGTCGTGTTATGTCCAAACGGGGTTTGTCGTCTTTCGCCTGAGGATTATAGCAACTTGGACTACGCCATGCGCGAAGAGGACGCGGTGATCATTGCCGTCGATTACCGCGACGATTCCAGAGAATACGTCGTAACCGCCGACGATGGGTTACGACGACCGAGCGATCCGCTCGAGAACGCGAAACGATTAAACTACGACGACGAGAATTTTTGGGAGACCTTCAAAGAGATTCCCTGGGTGAAAAAGGCAATTCAGAACGACGAAGACGCCATTTTCAACGATTTTGACAAGCGCGTTGAACTCGCGATTCCGCTTCTCAGGGACGCGTTGGGAATTCTTCAATCCGATACGAGCGGGATAGTCCGTCTCTCCTCCTTTGAGGCGCATACCGACGAAAAAATCCGCCAGTTCATTGACGATCACGTTATCGGTAAGAAGTTCACTAACGTTTTTGTGAACGAACTCGGTATGAAATTCAAACGAATTAAGCCGGGTTATTTTATCATGGGCAACCTGCTTACAAACGTAGATACTATTCGTATCTACGGGGGCGACTTGAAACGCTATCTCAACGTGAACGAGTGGATAGCCGACGAGTTGGCGCATGAAGTTAAGCTTACGCGCACGATCTTCGTCGCGACGTATTTAACTCAAGTCTCCATGTTTAACGATTTTGTTAGCTCGACCGGCTACGTAACGACCGCCGAGAAGAAGGGGTCGGCTTGGACGCTTGGGCGCGACAACGCGGCGCTTATAGAGGACGTTCACGGCGGCGCGCAAACGCGCCAGTACGACGCCGTTCTTTTGGATCGCCGCGGCTCCGGCGAAAGGGTTAAATCAGGATGGAACGAGCGTGCCGGGCGCAATTGGCGCAATCCAGGTTTTGAGCAGACCGGTTCGCACCCTGTCGTGTGCGTAAGCTACGACGACGCGGTCGCGTTTATCGACTGGCTTAATAAGAATTATTCGAACGATCGTTTTCTTCTGGAAAGTCTCGTCGGCGAAGATTTCGCGGGCGCCAAACGTCTACTGTATCGCCTTTTGACCGAGGCGGAGTATGAGTACGTAATCAGGGGCGGCACGCAGGATGCGTTTTTCTGGGGCGATTCGCACCGCGAAGGCTATGGCTATCTTAACGCCGCCGACGCCTCGCTCGTCGACGCCGGCTACATTTTTGAGAGCCGCTTTTCGCACGACGACGGTTTTCCGTACACGTCGCCGGTCGGTCGTTTTCGAAAGAATCTCTATGGAATCTACGACGCCGTCGGCAACGTTTTATCGTGGACGTCCGACTGGTACGCGCCGGACTACGGTCTTTCCATAACGGAACGGCAAATGACTAGCGTCGATCCCGCGGGTCCTTACGCCGGCGAATGTCGCGTCTTGCGCGGCGCCGCGTGGTGCAGTCCTCCAATCGACTGTCGTTCGTCGATGCGCTTTTTGCGTCGTCCAGAATTCTGTAGCGACTACGTTGGCTTCCGCGTCGCGTTTGAGATCGTCGATCGCTAATGGATCGAAGATCTAGAACTGACGAATAAGAGAGCGCGATCGAGTCGGTCGCGCTTTTTTATTGCGCCGCGCGCGCGACGCCCGCTATTCTCAAAAGGGGTCGACGCGGTATAATGGACGTTTTGCGCGCGACGCGGCGGCGACTCGAAACGAGCGCGGCTCGCGCGGGAGGGGTTAGGTTTATTATGACGGACAAATGGATCTACTTGGACAATAACGCGACGACGATGGTCGCGCCGGAAGTCGCGGAGACGATTCGCGTCTATCTCGATAAATTTTGGAATCCGAGCTCGATGTACGAGCCCGCGCTCGCTTTGGCGCGCGAACTCGACGACGCGCGCGCGTCGGTCGCACGCTCGCTCGGCGCCGTGCATAGCGACGAAATCATTTTCACGTCGTGCGCGACGGAGAGCAATAACGCGGCGCTCGTCGGCGGCCTGCGCGCCGCGCTTAAGGCGGATCCGAAACGCCGCCGCATTATAACGTCGCGCGTGGAGCATCCGGCGATTCTCGAAGTCTGCCGACGCCTCGAGAAAGACGGCTACCCCGTCGACTGGATCGGGGTCGATCGCGCCGGCAAGATCGATTTGCGCGCCTACGTGCAGGCGCTCCGTCCCGGCGAAACGGCGCTCGTCTCCATGATGCACGCCAATAATGAGACGGGCGTGATTTTTCCGATCGAAAAGCTTTCGCGTCTGGCGAAGCAGACGGATCCTAAGATTACGTTCCACGTGGACGCGACGCAAACGGTCGCGAAACTTCCGATTAATTTGGGCGCGGTTCCGAAATCGGACGCCGATCGCGGCGCGTTCGGTTACGTCGACATGCTTTCATTTAGCGGTCACAAGATTCACGCGCCGAAGGGCGTCGGGGTCTTATACGTTAAGAGGGGAACGGCGTTCGAGCATTTTATGATCGGCGGTCATCAGGAGAAGGGACGTCGCGCGGGTACGGAGAACGTTCCGTACATTATGGGACTGGCAAAGGCGTTGTCGCTCGATTTGGCGACGCTGGCAGAGTCGAGCGCGCGCATAGAAGCGTTGCGCGATCGTCTTCAGGCTGGAATTGAAGCGCGCGTTCCGTACGTCGTCGTGAACGGCAAGGACGCGCCTCGCACGCCGAATACGCTCAACGTCGCGGTTTACGGCGCGGAGGGCGAGGCGATTCTCGCGCTCATGTCGGCGAACGGCGTTTGCGTGTCGAGCGGGTCAGCGTGCACGTCGGGCTCGTTGGAACCGTCGCACGTTCTCACCGCGATGAAGGTTCCCGAGGGCGCGCTGCAGGGTAATTTCCGGTTCAGTTTGAGCCGGTACACGACGGAAGAAGAGATCGATCGCGCGCTGGAAGTTTTCGTGGACGTCGTCGCGACGATTCGCAAGACGTCGTCCAAATGGGACGACGCGAAAGGGGAGCCGATTAGCTGACGCCCCCTATTGTCCAAACGTCGCGAGCGTGTACAATATCGGGCGTCGCGGGGTCGCGTCTCGACGTCGGCTCTGATAGTAGACACACGTAGTTGACAGTCGCACGACTGGAATCCTATATTCGGCGATTTTATACGGAGACAGAAGAAAAATGAAACGAGCGAAGATCAGCGTAATCGGCGCGGGCAACGTAGGAGCGACTTGCGCGCAATACTGCGCGATGGCGGGCTTAGGCGACGTCGTCCTGTTGGACATTCCGCAAACGGGCGACATGCCCAAGGGCAAGGCGTTGGATATGGCGGAAGCCGCCCCGGTTCTGCGCTTCACGGCGAACGTAACCGGCACGACGGACTATGCGGACACTGCGAACAGCGACGTTATCGTCGTTACGGCCGGTATTCCGCGCAAGCCGGGCATGAGCCGCGACGACCTTCTCGCGACGAACGCGAAAATCGTCGGTTCCGTCGGCGAGCAAATTGCGAAGACGAGCCCTAACGCGGTCGTAATCGTCGTGAGCAACCCTGTCGACACGATGGTTCAGCGTATGTGCGACGTAACCGGTTTTCCGCACGAGCGCGTGATTGGTCAGGCGGGCGTTCTGGACGCGTCGCGCTTCTGCACGTTCATTGCGATGGAACTGAACGTGAGCGTCGAAGACGTCAACGCCATGTTGCTCGGCGGTCACGGCGACTCCATGGTGCCGCTCGCGAGCTGCTCTTCGGTCGGCGGCATTCCGGTAACGCAACTTATCTCGAAGGAACGTCTCGACGAGATCGTTCAGCGCGCGCGCGTCGGCGGCGGCGAGATCGTCAATCTTCTCGGCACGGGCAGCGCGTACTATGCGCCCGCGGCGTCCTCGATGAAGATGGTCCAAGCGATCGTTCGGGACGAGAATCGCGTTTTGGCGTGCGTCGCCTACTGCGATAAAGAATACGAAGTCGGCGGCTATTACGTCGGCGTTCCGGTGGTTCTTGGAGACGGCGGCGTTAAGAAGATCGTTTCGCTCCAGATGACGGACGACGAGAAAGCCATGTTCGCGAAGTCTTGCGAAGCCGTTAAGACGAACGTTGCGAATATGAAGAAGCTCGTCTGATTCGCTGGAAAGAGATTAGCGCTATAGTTTAGCGCGAATCGAACTGCGCGCCGGGCGTTACTCGGCGCGCTTTTTTTACCATAGGCGACGTTCATGACCAAGTATCGCGTGCGACTGATTCTCGGACTTGCGGCGTTGATCGTTCCGGCGATTCTCGTCGGCGCGATTCTCTTTAAATTTTCGCCGTCGCAACTGCATTTGCCGTCGTGTTCCTTTCGCGCGCAGACGGGTCTGTACTGTCCCGGTTGCGGCGCGACTCGCGCGATTCGTCGCCTCATGCAGGGCGATTTGCTCGGCGCGTTGCGTTATAACTCGCTTCTTTTCATTCTTGCGCCGTGCGTCGTTTATATTCTTGCGTACGACGCGTACGATTTATGGCGCGGGGTAATGGTTCCTCGTCGCGGGGTTCGCAACGTTGCGGTTTTCTGCCTGTGCGCGATTATAGCGTATTTCATTTTAAGGAATTTGCCGTTTGCATGGTGCGACTGGTTGCGACCTCCTGACGAGGTTTGTTTGTAACGGCAATTTGCGCGCTTTTATCGCGCGGCGCAGTTTTTTTATTTGCAAAATAAGGGCGTCGTTCTTATAATAGCTAGGTCGATTCTTCGCGAACCGCTCGCGAGGGTCGCCGCCCGCGCGAATAAGAACAATTGGTAGGTTAAGGAGAGTAAGATTGGAAAACGAAAAGAAAGACGAAGTCGTCTTTTGTCCGAAATGCGGCGCAATGATAACCGGCGAATACTGCTTCTTCTGCGGTTCTTCGCGCGAAGGCGATAAGACGTCGGGGGAGAGTCCTTACGAAACGCTCGGCAAGGGCGC
>CADCOO010000196.1 GCA_902803085.1 uncultured Planctomycetota bacterium | reverse complement strand
TAGCCCGAAGGAAACGACGGCCGAACAGGAGTCGATTCCTAACGCGGAGAAGGCGTACGAGGAATCGCCAGAAGACTTGGGCGAACTAACGGAAGACGAGTTTGGGGAATTGCTCGCGCCGACCGAAGGGTCTGAAGCCGACGGGTCTGAAGTCGAATCGAGCGGCGTCGAGGTTTCCGAGGAAGAGTCGTCGTCATCTCGCGCGAATTCCGCTCGCCGCGATCGCGGTAGGCGGTCGGAGCGTACGACGACGGTTGCCGGGAGCGCCGATACGACGACGGTCGAGTCGCACGTCGAGGACGACGGCTCGAGCGCCTTTGAAGAAGAGGACGACATTTTCGAACCGGGCGAGGACGACGAGCCCAGGTAGCGTTCGGCGTCGAGCTGAATAGAGTTTGTTTAACGAGCGAGAAACGAGAAGAGAAAGTAGAACCATGGAGAAAGAAGAAGTCAAAGCGAAACGCAAGATATCGTGGCGTCGGGACGATTTCGAACGTCGTTTTGGATTTGAGGGCGGACGTTATACGAAGGTCGGATCCCTCTGTTCCTTTATCTTGGCGGCGATTTCGTCGGTTCTCTTTTACGGAGTCTTGGCGGTTCTGCCCCCTTCGGCCTTCAAGAGCATGTTCACCGAACGCGGCTGGACGACCTACGCGGTCGTGCTCTTCGGGTTCTGGACGTTCTATATCCTCTTTATTAAGACGCGCAAGATTAACCTTCAGCGTCAGCCGCTTGAACTGCCCGTTCTGCCCGAGACGGTCGACTTTACCCTAACGGTCGACACGGTCGACGAGGTCGCGAATATAATCGCGGAGAACGCGGAATCGCCGAAGGATTTCATCGTCTATCGCCGGATAATTCAGACGCTTTCGAACCTTCGCAATTTCGGTCAGGTCGCGGACGCGGACGCGATCTTTCGCTCGCAGGCGGAGCAGGACGAGAACCTTTCGGAGTCGACGTACTCGCTCGTTACGGGCTTTTTGTGGGCGATTCCGATTCTTGGCTTTATTGGAACGGTTATCGGATTGTCGTCTGCGATCGGACACTTTGCGGGCGTGCTGACGGCGTCGAACGACGCGACGGAACTGACGCCGGCGCTGAAGGAGGTTACGGCGGGCCTTTCGACGGCGTTTGAGACGACGCTTGTCGCGTTGGCGGTCGCGCTGGGCTTGCAACTGATTAACACGTTCGTTCGGAAATCGGAGGAGGAGCTTTTCGACGCGTGCTCGGAATTTTGCACGCAGAATATCGTAATGAAACTGCGGCTTACGACCGCGCGCCGCGGCGCGGACGGAGGCGAATGACATGCGTCGCCGACGTTCCGGATCCCCGTTTTCCCTCTTTTCGTTCCAGGACGCGATAACGTCGGTATGCGGCGTAATCGTGCTGATAACGCTTTTAATGGCGTTGGATCTGACGCGCCGCGCTACTGAAGAGACGGCGCCGAGCGCGGTCGCGCGCGAACGGGTCGAAGAGACGGAACGGCGGATTGAGGAGTTGCGCAATAATTTGTCGTCGGTTCAGGCGACGCTCGACGCGACGGCGCATATCGACGAGGCGGCGCTCGGCATGACGATCGAAGAGGCGCTCGCGGAACTGGAAGCCGCGCGCGAACGACTCGAAGCGACGCGCGCGGAGAACGCGAAGATCGACGAGCGTCTGGAAGCGCTCGCGGCGGTCGAGGAGCGGTTCGCGGGTCAGGAGGCGCGTTTGGAAGCGCTTGAAGAGCAGGCGAAAGAGGCGCGCGAAGAGGCGGAAAAGACGGTCGCGCAGGCGGTTGATTCCGAGCGGAGCGTTCTTTATCGCTATCCGGAGAGCGTCGGCGAGATTCCGCACTACGTCGATATTTCCGGCGCGAAGATCGTCGTTCACACCGAGCGCGGCGAAGGGGAAGTCAAGACGTTCGACACGCCCTTTTCCTTTACGAAGTGGGCGAATACGCGTCCTTCGAGCAAGGAGTATTTCGTACTGATCGTGCGTCCGAGCGGCGCCGAGGCCTTTGACTTTATCGAGTCGGAACTCGACTCCAACGGCTATCGGTATGGAATCGACCTCGTCGGCGAGAGTCGCGAGCTCGTCTTTCTTCCGGCGGAAGGAGGCGGCGAATGAGACGCAGGCGCACGGCGCAAGACAGCTTAGAGCTCTTTTTGGACGCGATCTGCAATATGTTCGGCGGATTCGTCTTTCTCATGCTCTTCGTCGTGATCTCGACGCGCGCGACGAGCGAAAAGGCGATTGAGGAGTCGATTGAAGAATCGCGAATGAGCGCCGCGCAGTTCGCGTCGCTGGAGCTTGAACTGGAAGACCTTCAGGAGAAATGGTCGGCGGTCTCGAAGATGATCGAGGAGTCGCGCGATTACGTAGAAAGTCTCACGTCGCCGGAGATTCTCGCGACGCGTCGCGAGACGCTCCAGACGCTCGAAGAGTTGCAAGAGGCCGCGCAAGAGAACGCTGAGAAACTGGCGCGCGAGGCGCGGATCGAACGTCGCGCGACGGAACTCGACGCCGCGCTCAAGACGGCGGAACGCGAACTGCAAGCTGCGGAGCAGGCGCGCGAGTCCGCCGGTAAGGACGCGGAACGCCGACGCGCGGCGGCGGCGCGCGCGACCGCGCCCCCCCAAATGCGATTCAGCCTACGGCGCAAGACGGAGGTCGCCGTTATTCTAAAGTACGGCAGACTGTACTTTTGGCACAAGAACGTCGATACGGTCCGCACGCTGAATAGCGACGATTTTTACGTCGTTGAAGAAGAGCTCGGCTACGCGCGCACGGAGCCGCGAATCGATCGCGGCGTCGATCTCCTAGCGCCGGGGGTCGAGAAGCGGCTCGACGCGGCGTTCGCGCCGTATAGCGCGGCGTCGCACAGTATCGCGATCGTCGTTGCGAGCGACTCCTACCCGGAGTTCGGACTCGTGCGCGACTATCTCAAGGAGCGACTCTTTGAGATTCGCCCGATGATCGGTAAAAAGGGAACCGACGTCGTCGATCGCGGCGGCAGCAACGCGCGCACGCAATAGGAGAGCAGGAAATGGAGAAAGAACGAACTTGGACGAACGCGTTTAATAAACGCTGGACGGCGCTCATGCTCGTCGTCTTGCTCGCGCTCTGCGGCGCGGTCGGCGCGAGTAAGAAGAATCAAACCCTTCAGAAGCCGAAACAGCAGACGCAACAGAAGGAAGACCAGCCGAAAACCAAGACCGCGCCGAAGAAATCGACGACCCCGAAATCGACCGCTAAGCCCGCGACGAAGACGACCCCGCAGCCGCCCCCGCAACCGTCCCCGAAGCCGACGGAGAAGAAGCCTGAAAAGTCGCTTCTCGAGTCGATTCTAACGCCGAAGACGCCGCTGGAAAAGTTGCAAGAGAAGCTCGACGACGCGGAGAAGGAGCGCAACCGCAAGAAATATAAAGACGCCATGTCGAGCGCGAGCGAGGTCGTCGCGACGATCCGCGAACGCGAGTACGCGCTGCGCGGCGACGGCGAGGGAGGCTCGCCGGCAGCGTACGCCGCAATGGAAGCGCGCGCGCGCAAACTGGCGGCCGAGAGCGGCGCCGCCGTGCCGGTCCAGCGCGTCGATATGACGAAGCCGCTGGTCTTTAGGTATTAGTCCGCGTTTTGGTTAGCACGAGTTTTACTGGGTATGCGTCGCGGTCGCGCGGCGAGCGAATTAGCAAGGAGTTCATGGTATGGCGAAGACACAAAAAGACTCGAGAAGACGACTGATTAAGGAGGTCGTCTGCCCGCACTGCTGGACGCAGTTTCCGCCCGAGAACACGCTCTGGATTTCCGAAGAGCCGACCCTGATCGGCGACTTTAAACTCACGGAGAACGATCCGATTCGCTTTCTGCCCCACGAGTTCGACGAGCACGGCGCCGCGCTCGACGCCAAAGGGTTCCCATGCAAGGATTTCGCGTGCCCCTTCTGCCATCAGCGCATTCCGACCCCGGCGCTTGACTCACCCTCGGTCTTTATGTCGATCGTCGGCGCGCCGTCCTGCGGCAAGTCGTATTATCTCGCCTCGTCGACCTACGCGCTGCGCCGCACGCTCTCGCAAGCTTTTAACTTGAACTATACCGACGCCGATCCGATTATGAACGTCCG
>CADCOO010000195.1 GCA_902803085.1 uncultured Planctomycetota bacterium | reverse complement strand
CGTTCGCGCCATGCTCGACGTTGGCGATTTCTATGAAATCTATATGAAGACGCCGCTGGAAGTTTGCGAGACGCGCGATCCGAAGGGGCTCTATAAAAAGGCGCGCGCGGGCGAAATCAAAGGCTTTACTGGGATCGACGATCCTTATGAAGCGCCCGAGGCGCCGGAATTGACGCTCGACGCGTCGAATCTTTCAGCTGACGAACTCGGGGACGAAGTCATCTTCTTCCTGAAGTCGCGCGGCGTAATCTGAGACCTTTCCGAGCGGAATCGGTTCCCGTTTATTCGCCTTTTTCTGAAATTGCGCAAGTCTGCAGTCGTTTGCAGGCTTGCGTTTTTTCGTTTCACCCGACTTCTTTTGGATTTTTCTCAAGCCTCTTCTTTCAATCGGCGTCGCAATTTGGTATACTGTTCCTATCGTTTGACATTTGACCGTGCGACGCGTCGCTCGGTTTTGCAGTTTGCGCGGCGCGATTGGCTTGACCGCGCCCATAATATAGGGAGTTTGAAATATGGTCGCTTTTCCCGACATTACCAAGATCAAGTACGAAGGTCCTGATTCCAAGAATCCGCTCGCTTTCCGTTTCTACAATCCCGACGAAGTTATCGAAGGGAAGACGATGAAGGAGCATCTGCGCTTCAGTTGCGCGTTCTGGCACACAATGCGCATGAACGGCGTCGATCCTTTTGGCGCCGCGACGATGCAACGTCCTTGGGACGACGGTTCCGACTCGATCGAAAACGCTCAAAAACGCGTTCGCGTCTTCTTCGAATTCCTTGAAAAAACCGGAATTCAGTTTTACGCGTTCCACGATCGCGACGTCGCGCCCGAAGGAAAGACGTTTGCGGAAACGTGCAAGAATCTCGACGAAGTGGTCAAGGTCTTTAAGGAAGAGTCGGAGCGCACGGGCATAACGATGCTGTGGGGCACGGCCAATCTTTTCGGCAATCCTCGCTTTATGCACGGCGCGGCGACCAGTTGTAACGCAACGGCGTTCGCGTACGCAGCGGCGCAGGTCAAGAAGGCGCTTGAGGTCTCTAAAGAGCTCAACGCGCAGGGCTATACGTTCTGGGGCGGCCGCGAAGGCTATCAGTGCATCTGGAACACCGATATGAAGCGCGAAATGGACCATCTCGCGAAGTTTATGCACATGGCGGTCGACTACGCGAAGGAAATCGGTTTCACGGGTCAATTCTATTTCGAGCCGAAACCGAAGGAGCCGACGAAGCATCAGTACGATTTTGACGTTGCGACGTGCATTAACTTCCTGCGCGCGTACGGTCTCGAAAACGACGTCAAGATGAATATCGAGACGAACCATGCGACGCTCGCCGGTCACAACGTGGAACACGAAATGGAAGTCGCGGGCAGTCAGGGCTTCTTGGGCTCGGTCGACGCGAACTCCGGCGACATGTTGCTCGGTTGGGACACGGACCAATTCCCGACGGACGTCTATATGACGACGAAGATGATGCTCGTGCTCTTGAAGTACGGCGGTTTTACGACTGGCGGTCTGAACTTCGACGCGAAAGTTCGACGCGAAAGCTTCGAGCCGTTGGATCTGTTCTACGCGCATGTCGGCGGTATGGACGCGTTTGCGAAAGGTCTGCGCAACGCGGCGGCGGCGCGCGCCGACGGCGAGTTCGATCGTATGCTCAAGGAACGCTACGCGTCCTGGGATACTGGAATCGGCGCGGAAATCGAAGCCGGTAAGCACGACTTCAAATCTCTCTTCAATTACATGATGGAGAAGGGCGACGCCGATCCGAACGCGAGCGGTCGTCAAGAGCTGATTGAGAACGTCTTCAATCGCTTCATGTTCTAATCGTCGTCGTTGCGCTCGCAACGTCTAAGACTTGTCGAGCGCACATTTTTTCGCCCTGCGCGCGTCGCTACTGCGCGCGCGGGGTCTTTTTCAGACAGATTTTCATCGATAAGGGATATAGAGAAGACGCTATGGCGGACGGATCTTCGATTTCATTGCGACCTGACGACGCGTCCGGCGAGCGAACGGTCGACCCGACTACGAGCGAGCGCGAAGACGACGCGCAAGCGCGCGTCGACGAGTCGAACGACGCGGTCGCGACTGAAATGGCGAGTCAGAAGGAACCGCCTGCAGCGAACGCGCCGTCTTCTCCAAATGCAGAAGAAGTTTCTTCGACTGCGACCCTTGAACTTATCGACGACGTTACAGTCGTCGCAGATTCCGCCGCGCCTACGCGCCCGAGCGATCCCGACGCGCTTGCGCCCGGTTCGACTTTTGGTCAGTTTGAGATCAAGCGCTATGTCGGCGGCGGAGGAATGGGACGCGTTTACGAAGGCGTCGACCGCGTCCTTGAGCGGAAAGTCGCTATTAAAGTTCTACCGCGACGTCGTGCGCAGGACGAGGCGACCGTCGCGCGATTTCTCAACGAAGCCAAATCGGCGGCGCGACTCAATCACGAGAATATCGCGCAAGTTTATCTTTTTGGAAACGTCGACGGCGTTCCCTACATTGCCTTCGAATACGTCGACGGCGTGAATTTGCGCGACTATGTCCTCGAGCGCGGCGTCCTTGATCTCGACGAAGCGATCGATTTCATTTTACAAGCGGCGGACGCTCTTGCTCACGCGGCGGCCCACGGCGTTACCCACCGCGACGTCAAACCCTCCAATATTATCGTTACCCCACAAAAGCGCGTAAAGCTCATCGACATGGGGCTCGCCCGCCTTCTAAAATCAAAGGTTGACGACGATCTAACCGAGAGCGGCGTTACGCTTGGAACCTTTGATTATATTTCGCCCGAACAGGCGCGCGACCCGCGTCAAGCGGACGCGCGTAGCGACGTCTACTCGCTCGGGTGTACGTTCTACTATATGCTCGTCGGATCGCCCCCTTTTCCAGAAGGAACGATGCTTCAGAAGCTGCTCATGCACCAAGGCGTCGAAGCGCCCGACGTGCGTGAGAATAACCCGTCGATCCCGATTGAGATCGCCGCCGTCGTTAAAAAAATGATGCGCAAGGATCCGAACGAGCGCTATCAGACGCCGGAGACTCTCATCGCCGATTTGCGGCAAGTCGTCGATATGCTCGGGCTAAGCGTCGACGTTCAGTCGGAGAAGGGAACGCGCGAGCGCGCGAGACTATCGAGGGCGTTTTTGCGCGCGATCCCCGCCGTTTTTGTTATCGGCGCTCTTCTGGCCTTCTTTGGCGTCTCCTATTACGGCGGCGACCGGCACGATCTCGTTGCGCCGACGATCGAGTACTCGCCCTTTGCCCCGACCGTCGTTGAGAACGGAGGAAACGCGTCCGGCGCCGATCAGACTGCGTCTTCCGCGTCCGTTTCGGAAGGCGGGTCGGACGTAGCGACGTCGCCGGGCGAACGCTTTGCGGTCGATGAAAACGTTGGCGCCGGCGTAAAGGTCGAAAGTTATGACGACGCCGTTTCCTACGCCGCCGCCGAACTAGACTCGCTATACGCCGTTGGTTACGACTCCGTTTACGCTAAGACAAGTTTGATTTCCAGCGATTCCATCGGTTCGGAACAAGATTTTTCCTTCGTGAGCGTCGCGTCCGTCGACAAGGCGCGAGACGCGTTCGGATGGCGCGCTCATTCCCTCGAACCGGAAAGCGAATCTTTCGGCGCCGTCCCCGTAGGAGGCGACGACGTAGCTTTGGCTTCGCTTGTCGTGAATTGGCGACCGACGACGCCCGAATCTGGAGACGCGGCGACGACTTCTCCTTTGGTCGCTAAGGACGTTCGCGTCGTCGACGGACGCGGTTCGTCGCCCAATACGTTTGCAACGCTCCAGAGCGCGCTTTCGGCGCCGTCGCGCGAACCTAACGGGCAAATTACCGTTGAACTGCGTTTCAACGGCATTCTGGAAACGCCCTCGATTTCACTGGTCGATAAGAAGGTCGAAATACTCGCCGCAGAAGGCTTTCAACCGGCGTTGACCTTTAAGCCGCCCGAGACGTTGACCGGAGGCTGGAGCGAGCGCATGTTCCTGCTTGATTCCGTCGAACTCACGCTGAGAGGATTTGATATTGATTTTACGGCGCCGTCTCAGAAGGTGGTCGCGTCTGAATGGTCTCTTTTCGAATCGCACGGCGCAACGAGGATTACGGCGAACGATTTAACGCTTACGATTAGCAATATGACGGGCTTGACGTATACGGCGCCGCTACATTCGAACGTTGCATTTTTCCGATCGAAATCGGACGCGAGCGAGCGAACGCAAGACGAACCGATCGATTCGCCCGGGGGCGGTTCCTTTTCTGCGAGTCTTTCTCGCGTCTTTATTCGCGGCGAAGCGACCGTTTTCGACGTGGAAGCGACGTGCAAAACGATCGAGGCGCGCGACTCTGGATTTGTCGTTTCCGGTCCCTTTTTGCACTATACCCAAAAGGGCTGGGTAGCAAAAGAGGACGAGCCTAGCTTTTCCTTGCAACTCGAGGGCTCAATAGCGTCGTCTCGATCGAGTTTCCTGCGCGTCGATCTCGATTCCAACGCCGAATCCTGGTCTTTCTTCAACTCTTTTGTCTCTCGTTCTATCCTGCGTATGAACGATCAGCCGCTCGCGACCGTTTACGGCGCCGCCGCGCTTGATCCAAACGCTTTCGACGCGAGATGGGAAAACTGTTGGAGTTTCTCGCAACTGGCGCTCTTGGACGTTTCCGCAGCGCTACGCGTACGAGGCGAGCGTTCGGAAGTTGCGAGGGAGGCGCCGTTGCCCGAAAAATCTGCCGAGTACGAGCAGACCAAGCTTGTCGATATGAACGCGGACGCCTATCGCCGTCTCGAGACTCTGCCTCCACACCTCTTTTCCGACACGGATTTTTCCAATTGGATACTCAATCCGATTCACACGGCGTCGACCGCGCTGACTCTCACCAAAGAACTTGCGGACGAGATCAAACGCAATTTTATCGATCCGTTGCGCGAGTAGGCGAGCCGACGCCGATCCTTTAAATTCTCGGCGATTTTGTATTTTACAACGTTTTACTTTAATATTCGAACGCGACTTCGATGACCCAGAATCTTGAATTAGTTTGTTTCCACAACGGCGCCCCGACGATCGCTTTTTTCCTGCGCGCCGATCGACCGACGACGCTTGGACGCGCTATTGAAAATACGGTGGTTCTCAACGACGAACGTTGTAGTCGCTTTCACGCAACGATCGACTTTCAAGACGGACGCTGGAGATTGGCCGATCTCAATAGCCGTAACGGCACGCTCGTCGACGGCGAGCCTGTTAAAGGGAACGTTGAAATTCAGATCGGTAGTAAAATCCAAATCGGACGCGAGACCCTGCTCGTCGAAGCGCCGCGTGAGTTCGGCTCTTTCGAAGACTCGCGCGAATCGACCGCCGCGCCCTACGATCCCGATTTTTTTAGACGTCAGAATGAACTGACCGCATACCTCGACTGCGAACGTACCGAGA
This sequence comes from uncultured Planctomycetota bacterium, assembly GCA_902803085.1. Taxonomy (GTDB): domain Bacteria; phylum Planctomycetota; class Planctomycetia; order Pirellulales; family Thermoguttaceae; genus RUG369. The sequence goes on along the minus strand of CADCOO010000195.1, from coordinate 3,037 downwards.
ATCGGCGGCTGCGCAATCTGCTCGGTCAGAACTCCGAAATGATTGGCTCTTCTGCCGCGATTAAAGAAGTCGAGAAGAGTATCGAACGCGCGGCGCGGTCAAAAGCGACCGTGCTCATTCGCGGCGAAAGCGGGGTCGGCAAGGAGCTCGTCGCGCGCGCAATGCACGAGCGAAGCGATCGTAAGCAGGGTCCGATGGTATGTCTCAACTGCGCCGCTTTTTCGGAAAGCCTCTTAACGAGCGAACTCTTTGGTCATGAGAAGGGCGCCTTTACCGGCGCTATGGAGACGAAGATTGGCAAGTTCGAGGCGGCGGACGGCGGAACGATCTTTCTTGACGAGATCGCCGAGATGAATCCCGCGTTGCAGGCGACCTTCCTGCGCGTGCTTGAGGGCGCGACTTTTGAGCGAGTCGGCGGTACGAAACCGATTTCCGTCGACGTGCGCGTCGTGGCGGCTACGAATAGAAATCTAGAAGAGGAAGTCGACGCCGGTCGATTTCGGCGCGACCTCTATTTTCGATTGCGCGTGATTGAAATTAACGTGCCGCCGCTACGAGAACGACGCGGAGACGTCGACGTTTTAGCGGATTATTTCCTTATGAAATTTTCGCAAGAGACGGGCAGGCGTTATCTTGGTTTCTCTCCCGAAGCGCGCGAAGCTCTCAATACGTATCGATGGCCTGGCAATATTCGCGAGCTCAAGAACATTGTCGAACGCGCCGTTCTCATGGGAAATCCGCCTACGGTCAATAAAGCGGACCTTATGACGTCCGCGTTGGGAGGCGTCGAGCCGACTCGAGACGCAGACTCAAACGCGTCCGTCGAAATGCGCGCGCCCTCGCCGTCGAACGCGCCGTATGGCGGCGGCGAGTCCGCGCCCTTTGAACCGACGACGCTAAAGGAAATGGAACGTCAACTCATTTTGCAAACGCTCCAGTACTTTGCTTGGAACAAAAGCAAGTCGGCTAAAGCGCTTGGAATCGAACGAACGACGCTTGATCGTAAAATTGCCCATTACGATATCAAAAAGGATTAAAGGGCGTTGGCAAATCTTCGAGAATACAATTCAGACGTTAAAATGGTGAAGAAATAACGATTTTAACCATTATGTCGATTGTGTGGTCGTTATTGTCTGAAAATGCGTCATATTGGGTCGGTCTCGCTTTTTTTGCTGTGCAGGACTTTGTTCTATCGCCGATTATTGGGAAGCCTCGATTGCTTTTTTGGTGTGCGGTCGAGTTATTCCTATGAAGGTGATAGAAAGATGAAGAAGAGCTTCTATTATAAATTGTCGCTTTTAAGCGTATTGTCAGGGATGGCGTTCGCGGGCGGAAGCGCTAGTCTTTTCGCTCAGCAGGCTCCATCGATTTATCGCGGCGTCCTCCCTTCCGATACTCTTGCCGAGCTGGAGCTGGACGAATTAGAGGAACCGGTTGCCGCGCCGACCGCGGTTATTGAGGACGGTTATCACGTGGCGACTCCGGTCGCGTTCTACGGACTCAACGTCGAGCTCGAAGAGGGAGAAGGCGAGGCGTCGAATTCCGTTCAGGGAACCGTCCAACAGGTTGTTGACAAAGCTGGCGAGGCGCTCGAAAGGATTAAATCGATCGCGGAAGAAGCGCAGATCGAGACCAACGCCGAGACGGACGACGCCGTTGCAAAAGGAGCTGCGACGGAATCGGCTCCCATCCTCTCGGAGGCGCCTAGTCCCGAGGTTTCAAATCCAGCGCCCCCAATTCTAGACGTTCCAAATTTCGAAGCGCCCAGTCCTGAGGTTGCCGACGTCGTCGCGGACGCCAATTCAGTCGTCGCCGATGTGAACGCGGCGCTTGAACCCAATTTTGACCCCGCGCTCTTCCGCACGGAATTGGATAGTTTGCGCGCGGAAACGCTCGATCTTCGCCAACGTCTTGCGACGCAGGAACAGAAGTCGAGCGCGATAACGCCGAAGAAGTCGAGCGATCGCTTTACGGTTAAGTTTGGCGGTCAGCTCAAGTTGGACGGAGCGATTACGTCTCAGAACGACCGCGCTCACCAGGATTTCCCCAATGCGTGGAACTCCGTCGGCGTTAGAGACGCGCGCGTTACCGCCAAAGGCGAAGGGTACGGCGGATTTCTCCAGTACAACTTTGGTTTTTCTTTTAATAATAACATAACGCTTCGTCATGCGTACGTTCGCGCGAAAGACACGTTGGTCGGCGACATAACGTTTGGGCACTTCTTTGTCGAGTCCGGCATGGAAAGCGTTCAAACGAACTACGATCGCGTCTTTGCGACGATCGACGAAACGGAAAGCCTCTTTGGGCTAGGACGACGTTTAGGCATGTCCATAACGCGTTACGGCGCCGATAAACGCACTCGCGCATTCTTTGGCGTCTTCGCCTCTGCGAGCATTGCCTCCGCGCCTGAACGTTTGGACGGCGAAAATTGCGGAATCGTACTCGACGCGCGCTATACGGCGACCCCCATTTTTGAAGAAGACGTCCGAGGTTTTACTCGCGAAGTTCTCCATTTGGGCGGTAGCTACTTTTGGCTTGATCCCGCGCATGGGGCGCCGCTCATTGCGAATTATCGCGGCATGGGTTGGTCGGGCGGCCGGAATCCCTATTGGATTTCTGGCATGCTCCCGCTCAACGGTCGCAATTATTCGGTGGCGGCAATAGAGGCGGCGTACCAGAAGGATGGTTTCGGCATTATGGGCGAGGGTTATCTTCGTTCCCTTCAAGACGGGCGCAACGCTTATGGAACGACGCTTTCGGCGCGCTATATGCTCACGCCCAACGCGACGCGAACGTATAATCGTACGGACGCGCGTTTCGCCGGCGTCAAAATGGCGGACGACCAACTCTTCTTGGATCCGGCACATCGCGTTGTCGGCGGCAATTGGGGCGCCTGGGAAGCGGTTGCAAAATGGGAATGGGTCGACGTCAGGGATATGAGCGACGGCGCTAGCGACATGACCCTAATGGCTCCGCCGATTTACGGCAGGGTTCAGCGTGCGGTTATTGGCGCGAACTGGTTCTGGAACGAGCAAGT
>CADCOO010000194.1 GCA_902803085.1 uncultured Planctomycetota bacterium | reverse complement strand
CTGGCGCGTTTGCGCGCGGGCGGAAAATGCGTTCACGACCTGAACCTCCCCAAAAAGACGTCGTCAACGGCGACGCCGAGACGCAAGACGCCTTTTCAAACCGTCCCGTTGCGTTCCCGCCGCTCGTCGACGCATAACAATCCGCATCCCTTTCCCAGAAGAAAAGCCGCCATGACCGACCATTTCCAGCCCGACGCAAGAATTGACCTCCACGACCGACGCCCCGACGCGGCGCTCGCCCTTTTAGAACGCGAGATCGCCTCGGGGCGGTATAAAGGTCGTATTCTAGAGGTAGTTCACGGTCAGGGTCGCGGCGTTTTGCGCGAGCAGGTACGCGAGTGGGGTCGACGTTCGCCGCAGGTCAAGCGGATTTGGGAGGGCGAGGACTATTTCCTCCCGGGCGGCGGCGGGGTAACGGTCTTCTTCCTGTGAGGGTCGCGTCCAATTCGTACGTTCGTTCGGTTTCTAACGACTGGCGAGCTCTTTTTTTTGAAAAAGACGAAAAAAAGCGGCTATTTTAGTGGCGAAAAAGCTGCGTTGGGTTATACTGGTAGGTTGAAACTGCGTAAATTGGCGATTTTGTTGCGTCGCGCGACGCCTCGCGGCAGTTTCACGACGTTCCATCCATGGGAAATAATCGGGATTAAACATGACGCTAGGGCATTTGAATCCAAATGGGCGCTCGCGAATCGTTCGCCGCGCGTTCTCGATCCTCGTACTCGTCTGCGGCTCGGCGTGCGCGTTCGGCGCCGCTCGTTGCGCGTTGAGTCAATCGACCGGCGCGGACGGCGGCGCGAAAATGCGCGATATCAAGCCGTTCATCGCCTACAGCGAGACCTTCCAATGGAGCGCCGTGCCGGAGATCCTGCTCGAACGCGTCAAGGGCGGCGACGACTCGATCGACTACTCCTGGGCGAGCGACCTCTTCTTTGAAAAGGAGGTCTGGCAGCTCGAGTTTCGTTATAAGAACGTCCGCACGATCGACGTCGACTATCCCGCCGCAAACGGTCAGCTTGAACGCAAGCGCGTCTGGTACCTCGTCTACTCGGTAACAAACACGGGCGAACGACTCCGCGCGACGCTCGACGAGGAGAAGAGCGCGCAATTCCGAAAGGCGCTCAAAGAGAGCGAACAGCGAAAGGCGGCGCAGGGCGACGCGAAGAACGCGCAGTTCCGTCAGGCGCTCGCGATCAAGGACGACGAGAACGTGAGCGTTACCCAGAAGGTCGCAATTAAAGAGGGCGGCGCGAAGGCGGGCAAGACTCCAAAAGCCTACGAATTTCCGCTCAACAACCTAAGGGGCGTCTTTAAGCCGGAAAAGAAAGTCTACGGTTCCGAAGACGCCGAGGGCGCCGTTCGCTTTGTCCCGCGCTTCTTCTTTGCTTCCGGCTCGATTCAAGACGAGTTGGTTTACGAGAAGGTCGGCGAGCTTTATATGGGCAATTCGGGCCTACCGCAACAGGCGGTCTACGCCGATTCATTCCAACCGATCGCCATGGCGAAAATTATTGAAAAGGAATCGCGCCCCGGAATCGAGTTGCTCGATACGACGAGCGTCTCCGATCGCGATATCAAGCCGGGCGAGACGGTCTGGGGCGTCGCGACCTGGGTCGACGTCGATCCGCGAATTGATAGATTTGCCATTTATATTAGCGGTCTCACGAACGCGTTGCGTTGGGAAGTAACCGACGCGGTCGACGGCGAAGTTTTCGGGGCGGGACGCAAGATAGAGCGCAAGACGCTCAAGCTCAATTTCATCAATCCTGGCGACGAAGCGCACAGCGGCGGGAAAGAAATTTATAATAATTTGCCAGGGGAGCTTGACTACGAGTGGGTTTTCATGTAAAATGGGTCAAATACCGTAGCGTCGCGCTCGTTTCGATTCGCGCCGCTACCGCGACGCCGACTGCGCGGACTTGTTCGCGCGCGACAGACGGCGCTCGCGACGCCTAACGAAACATGGTCGGCGCGCAGAACGTCGCGCCGCTCGCCCTATAATAGTCAAACTTATTCAAACAGGTTTAAAGGTAGCGCAATGGCTCACAAGAAAGGTCAAGGCTCCAGCCGCAACGGTCGCGATTCGAACGGTCAGCGTCGCGGGGTCAAAGTTTACGGTGGACAATCGGTACAACCCGGCTCCATTATCATCCGTCAATGCGGAACGCGCTGGCGACCCGGCAAGGGCGTCGGTCTCGGCAACGACTACACCATCTATTCGCTCGTCGACGGCGTCGTTAAGTTCGATCAGAACGGTCGTCGCGTCAACGTCGTCGACGCCGCCAACGTCTGAGACAATCTCAGCGCGGCGCGCGTAAGCGGAAACTAGGGGACGGTCAAAGCCGCCCCCTTTTTTTATCGCCGGCAGACTCGCAAGCTCGTCCTTCGACGAGTCGCCGGTCAACCTTCTGAAAATCACATTACTGCTATCATGTTTGTAGACGAAGTCTCTATTGAGGTCATAGGCGGCAAGGGCGGCGACGGGTGCGCCAGCTTTCGACGCGAAAAGTACGTCCCGCGCGGCGGACCCGACGGCGGCGACGGAGGACGCGGAGGAAACGTCGTACTCCGCGCTAATCGGAACGTCGCCAGCCTGCTCCACCTCGCTAATCAGCGCGTTTGGAAGGCGCAAAACGGCGAACAGGGCGGATCGTCGCAGTGTCACGGGAAAAACGGCGCCGATCTGGTTATTGAGACGCCAGTCGGCGTTATGGTCTTCGACGAAGCTCACGACCTACTCCTCAAGGATCTTAAAGAGGACGGCGCGGAATTCGTCGTCGCTCAAGGCGGGTTCGGCGGCAAGGGCAACGTACGTTTCAAGTCCGCGACTCTGCGTTCGCCGACGATGGCAAGTCCGGGAGAAAAGGGAAAATCGCGATGCATTCGCCTTGAACTGCGCATGATCGCCGACGTCGGACTTGTCGGCATGCCGAACGCAGGTAAGAGCGCGCTGCTCAGTCGCCTCACTAAGGCGCGGCCGAAGATCGCGTCCTATCCCTTTACGACAATGACGCCCCTCCTTGGGCTCGTCCAGATCGACCGCGATCGCAGTTTCGTCATTGCGGACGTTCCCGGTCTGATCGAGGGCGCAAGCCAGGGCGTCGGACTCGGACACGATTTCCTACGCCACATTCAGCGCGCGGGCGCGCTATTGCATTTGGTCGAGCCGGCGCCGATGAACGGGACGGATCCGCTGTCGAACTACAAGGCGATCCGGCGCGAACTAGAAGAGTACGATCCCGAATTGGGCAAGCGTCATGAAATCGTCGCCGTAACAAAGCAGGATCTGCCCGAGGCGGAGTCGGTGCGTCAACGCTTCAAGGACGAGTTGCAGATCGACGCCTTTTTGATTTCGTCGGTAACGGGGTACGGCCTCAAAGATCTGGTTAATCATATCGACCAACTCCTGAAGCCGAAAGCGCGCTGGTAACGAGCGCGCGCGGCAGTTAAGATCAATTTTGACGATTTTTGCGAAAACTTCATTGCGGGAAACTGAGAGATCGTTATAATTGACGCAGGTCAAACTCAGGAAGACGCGCGCGGGTTAACGCCGGTCTTCTTACTTGGATACGGAGCGCAACGATGTCGTTATTGACGCTAGGTTCAGTCGCTTTTGACACGCTTGAAACCCCCTTCGGTCGTCGTGAACACACGCTGGGCGGCTCGGGGGTCTATGCGTCCTTTGCCGCTAGCTTTTTCACGAATTCCGCGCTCGTCGCCGCAGTGGGCGACGACTGGTTGCCGGAATATTCCGGTCTTTTACGTTCGCGCGGGGTCGATCTCGAAGGGTTGGAATTGCGCGCGAACGCCAAAACGTCGTCCTGGTCGGGTCGCTATTTGTCGAACATGAACGACCGTAAAACGTTGAATTACGACGGCGGCGTTATGGCGGGCGACTACGTTCCGATCGTTCCGGACTCCTATAAAGATATCGAGTACGTCTTGCTCGGCAATATGTCGCCTCTTTCCGGCATGTCGCTTCTGGACGCGCTTCCTTCGACGAAGCTCGTCGTTGCCGACACAATGGATTTCTATATTCGCAATATGCGCGATTCGCTCATGACGTTGCTAACGCGGGTCGACGGTCTCATTTTGAACGACTCAGAAGCGGAGCTCCTAACGGGAATCAAGAATTCCTCGTTGCTAGCGGCGCGCAAATTGCTTGAATTTGGACCGAAGTTTGTCGTGGTCAAGCGTGGCGAATACGGCGCCTTCTGGATGACGAAAGAGGGCGAAATATACATTATGCCAGCGTATCCCACGACGGAAGTCGTCGACCCCACCGGCGCGGGCGACTCCTTTGCCGGCGCGCTGCTCGGATATCTTGCCGAGGCGAAAGTCCTATCGCCTGAATCGATTAAACAAGCGCTTCTCTACGCGACGGTCGTCGCTAGTTTGAACATAGAAGGCTTCTCGCTCGAACGGTTCCAGTTTGTCAAACGAACCGAAATAGACGAGCGCGCCAAGCGCTTCAGAGCAATGCTTGCGTAGAGACGCGATCGCCGCAATAGGAATCGTCGCGCAACCGCAACGCGCGCCGAACGGCGGCGAACCGTAAAAACCGCGCTCCGAAAATGCGGAGCTCGCGACGCGCGACGTCGTTTAACGGTCGCGCGCGCGATTCGATTGAATGAAGGAATATCAATTTGAGAAAAAAAGATGACGTCATAAGGAAATCGCGCACGGCGTCGCGCAGTCATTTCAACGGTAAAAACGCCTTAACAAAATTTCAATGGGATTCCGTCGACGATCAAATCCAAGAGGATCTCATCGAGCCCGTCGTCAACGTGAGTAAAAAGCGCGCCGCCAAAAGGCGCGATAAAGACGTCGACACCATGTACGTCTCATCGCACGACGAAGATATCTATGCGCCCATTAAAAAGAAGCGCGTTAAGACGCTCCATGCCGAAGACTACGCCGAATTCGTCGCTGAAGTCGAGGAAAACGAGGACAATCCCTACGCTATTCCAAGCTATGGTCAGACGAGATTGACTCCGGACGACGAAGAGTTCGTCGAAGAGCTCGCCATTCCCAAACCCAAGAAAAAGGCGGAACGACGAGCTAACGAAGCAAAAGATAAAAAACGCGCGGAGGAAAAAGCGCGACTCGAAGAGGAGAAGGAAACGGGCGAAGAACCGCAAGTCGCCGCTCCGAAACGCGCCAAACGATCGTTCCTCGCTAAAATCAAGGACGCTATTATTATTAGCGGAGGCGCCGCAAACGCCAAAGAAAAAACGGACGACGAGCGCCTCAAACAACTTGCCGTCGCGACCGACGAAGTCGTCAGTCAGACGAACGCGCTCGCTGCGGGAACCGCTCCGATCGACGCCCTGATGCGCGCCGCGAAGGCGCTTACCGACGCCGCCGCCGCTATTCAAGGCGTCGTCGCTCAGTTGGCTGCGACGGAAGCTAAAGGCGACGACGTCAAGTCCGAGAAAAAGGCGACGACCGCGCGAAAGGCTAAAAAGAACGCCGCTACGAAAGACGACGTTCAAGAGGAGCAAGCGCCCGTCCCCGCTACCCCGGAGCCAACGATCGAAGTCAAACGCGCCGAAAAGCCAAGTAAGCCGGAAAAGGAACAGAAGCCCGCTAAGAGTAAGTCGAAGCAGAAGGCGAAAGAAACCGCTCCGGAACCCGAGCCGATACGCGATGAATTCGACGAGGATTTCGACCCCATCGCCATGTGGGAAAATATGCCCGACGACGACGAGGAAGCGAATCCCGCCGCTAAAACGCGCGACGACGAATCGCTAAATCAATGGAACGACGACTTCGACGAATGGGACGAAGTCGAGTCAAAAAAAAAATACGCGCGACTTCAGGAAGACGAAGAAGCTCGACCGATTCTCCAAGAAACGCCGAAAGTAGCGAACGCGTCCGCGAAAAAGGCGCGCGCCAAACGCGCGAGGCAAGACGATCGACTCGAATCGAAGCCAATTGATACCTTCGGCGAGCTCGAACTCAAGAAGCCGACGCTGCGCGCGCTCCAACATATGGGATACGTCTCGCCAACCCCGATTCAGTCGGGAACGATTCCGTCGATCCAGAAAGGGGTCGACGTTATGGGCCAGGCGCGCACCGGCACGGGCAAGACGGCGGCTTTCATGATTCCAATTGTTGAGGGAGTCGCGGAAAGCGAACGTTGCGGGCAACCGTTGGGTCTCGTGGTCGTTCCGACTCGCGAGCTCGCGGTTCAGGCGCGCGACGAGACGGTCAAGATAGCGCGCTACTACGATATTAGCGTCGCGGCGTGCTACGGCGGCAAGCCGATCGCGTCGCAGGTCGAGAAGATTCGCAAGGGGGTCGACGTCCTCGTCGGAACGCCCGGCCGAATTATCGACCTTGCGAATCGCGGGGTTCTGTCGCTGGCAAAGGCGCGCTGGGTCGTGCTCGACGAGGCGGATCGCATGCTCGACGTCGGCTTTCGTCCGGACGTGGAACGCATTTTGCGCATGACGCCCTCCTCGCGCCAGACGCTCCTCTTCAGCGCGACGCTCGCGCCGCCGGTCGTGCGTCTCGCCCAAATGTACATGCACGATCCTGAGAAGTTCGACTTCAGTTGCAAAGACGTCGCTTCCGATACGATCGAACAGTATTACATAACGGTAGATCAAGATCGTAAGTTCGACGCGCTCGTTCGACTCCTGGAGGAACAGCAGCCGCGACAGGCGATCGTCTTCTGCCGAACGAAACGACACGTCGACGCCGTCGCCAGGCGGCTCGTCGGAAAGTTTCCCAACGTGGAAGCGATCCACGGCGACCTGCCGCAGACGAAGCGCGACCGTATTATGCACGACTTCCGCGCCGAGAAAATTAAAGTCCTCGTCGCGACCGATATCGTCGGCCGCGGCATCGACGTCTCCACCGTTTCGCACATTGTGAACTACGACGTGCCGCAATACTGCGACGACTACGTCCACCGCGTCGGACGCGCGGGGCGCATGGGGCGCGAGGGCGTCGCCTTTACCCTCGTTACGGCGGAGGAAGGCGCCGAACTCACGCGAATCGAAATACGCATCAACAAGCTCCTCGAACGCAAGGAGCTCGCCAACTTCGAAGCGTACTCGAAACCCCAAGATTCAACTGCGGAAGAACACGAACGCAAGCCCGTCTTCGGACAGCGATGCGCGCGCGTCAGACGAGCGCTCTAGCGCCGTCGCCTATTCCAACGCCAGAAGAGAACGAATGACTACGAAATCCAAAGAAACCTGGTACGACGAGTGCGTCGCCTTGCAGCAGAACGGAGAACTTGCGCTCGCCGTCACTGAACTACGAAAACTCGTCGACGTCTATCCCGACTATCCGCTCGCGCGTCTCGCGCTCGCCGTTTTTCTCCAGGAGAAGGGGGACGAATCGGGCGCGCTCGATTCGATGCAGAAGGCGTGCGAACTCGAACAGACGGACCCGTTTTACTTCACCGCGTTCAGCGCGCTCGCTATTAAGTGCGGCGATCATGAAAAAGCGGAAGAAGCGTTGGGCAAGGCGATGGAAGCAAGGCTCGAAGCGCAACTCAAAAAGATGAACGAGCTGCGCAATAAGGAACTGGCGGAACGCGAGGCGCGCGATAAAGAACGCGAGCAAAACGGCGACGTCCAAGAGTAACCCGGCGCAACCACAACGGAGCGAAAATATGAACGACGAGTCCAAAAAGTATCGCATTCTCATTGCCGACGACGAGCCCGTTAATCAGGAACTCCTCGAAGCCTTCCTCATCGGCGAAAATTTCGAGCTCGAATTCGCAAACGACGGGCTGGAGACGATCCAAAAGACGGAGTCCTTTAAGCCCGATCTCATTCTACTCGACGTCATGATGCCGAAGTTGAGCGGATTTGAAGTCTGCGAGCAGCTTAAAAACGACCCCGCAACCGCCGATATCATGATTCTCATGGTTACCGCGCTAAGCGAGTTGGGCGACGTCGAACGCGCCGTCAACGTCGGATGCGACGACTACCTCAGCAAACCGATTCATAAACTTGAACTCCTCAAACGCGTCGACAATATGCTGCGACTGCGCGCCGTAACCAACGAGCTCGAACGACTGCGTCGTTATATCGACTCCATGGAAGAATCGCTCACCCCCAAAAAGAAGTAAGAAACTTCGATTTTGCGTTCTGTAGAAAATGACCTCTGAGAAAAACGACGCGACGGAGAGCGCGTCCGTAATCGAGCAAGGAAGCGAAACAAAGAAACCGTCGACCTTCGTCGCGTGGGCGCTCGCCGCGCGACCAAAGACGCTCGCTGCCGCCGCCGCGCCCGTTATTGTCGCGCTCGCGCTCGCAAGACGCGATTGCAACGGCGTCCTGGAACTTGTTCCCGCCGTCGCATGCTTTCTGTTTGCAATTCTCGCTCAAATCGCCGCAAACTTCATCAACGATTACGCCGACTTCAAAAAGGGCGCCGACGGCAAAGAACGCAAGGGACCAGCCCGCGCTACCGCTTCCGGCTGGATTTCGCCCCGCGCTATGCTGACCGGGGTCGTCGTAACGCTGGCGCTCGCGTGTCTCGTCGGACTAACGACGTTGCCATACGGCGGTCTGAAGCTCGTGTGGGTCGGCGCCGCGTGCTGTCTCTTCTGCTTGCTCTATAGCGTCGGACCGCGTCCTCTCTCCTACGTCGGACTCGGGGACGTCTTAGTCGTCGGCTTCTTTGGGTTCGTCGCGGTTGCTTTCACCTACTTCCTGCAGACGAAAGCGATTACGTGGGACGCGACGCTCGTCGGACTCGCGCTCGGGTTTGCGACGGACAATATCCTGGTGGCGAACAACTATCGCGATCGGGACGAAGATCGCGCGAACGGCAAAAATACGTTGATAGCGATCTTCGGCGAGCGGTTCGGTCGGTACTTTTATCTCGCAAACGGCCTGATCGCGACGGCGCTCCTGGCGTACGTTTTCGCGCGTCGGAACGATTTCAACGCGGTCGCGATCGGCGCGCTCGTCGTCTACTTCTGCCTGCACCTTCGAGCCTGGCGCGTCTTAGCGAGTATTCGACAAGGCAAGGCGCTGATACGCGCGCTTGTCCTGAGTTCGAAGAATTTAATTATTTTAGCGGTCTTACTCGCCGTCGCTTTTTCATGCTAGCGACGTCGGAGGGTTATCATGAATTGCGTTAGAGAGAATATTGAAGCGATGGCGGGCTACGTGCCCGGCGAACAACCGAAAGAAGGGGAAGCCGTTAAGCTGAACACGAACGAGAACCCCTATCGCGCCTCGGAAAAAGCGTACGACGCCATTCGCGCCGTCGCCGACAAAGGGCTTTCGCGATATCCCAACGCCGTTGGCGCCGCGTTTCGAGAAGCCGCCGCAAACGTTTACGGCGTCGAACCCGACTGGGTCATGTGCGGAAACGGAAGCGACGATATTCTCACGATTCTGACCCGAACTTTCGTCGGCGAGAATCAAATACTGCGACTACCCTACCCGAGCTACATCCTCTATAAATCGCTCGCCGAAATCCAGGGCGCGCGGAGCGAGGAAGTCTTCTTCAACGACGACTGGTCGCTGCCCGACTACTTCGCACAGAAGCCCGCGACGACCGCTACCGCGCCATTTCGCGTCGCGCCGCTCGAAAATGTCGATCCGAACTCCCTCAAACTCGTTTACCTACCGAACCCGAACAGTCCGTCCGGCACGCTGCTCGAAAAGGACGCGATTGCCAAAATCGCAGACGCTCTGCCGTGCCCGCTCGTCGTCGACGAAGCTTACGCCGATTTCGCCGGTCAGAACTGCGTCGAACTCGTCAAGGAGAATCCGCGCGTTATTATTAGCCGCACAATGAGCAAATCGTACGCGCTCGCTGGACTGCGATTCGGCTTCATGATCGCGCGACCGGAAATTATCGAACAGACGCTCAAGGTCAAAGACTCCTACAACTGCGACGCGCTCTCCATCGCCGCCGCAACCGCCGCGATTCAGGACCAAGAGTGGCTCGCTCAGACGACCCAAAAGATCGTCGCGACGCGCGAACGGCTCGCCGCGAAAATGCGCGAACTCGGCTTTCTCGTTCCAGAATCTCACGCCAATTTTACCTGGAACGCCTGGCCGACCGACGAACTGTCGCATGAAGAACTCTACCTCTTCCTGAAGCGCAACGGCTACCTCGTGCGCTATATGAAATACGCCGCGTGGGGCGAAGGGCTGCGCATTAGCGTCGGAACCGACGAAGACGTCGACGCGTGTCTCGCGCTCGTAGAAGACTTTTTAAACGGTCGACGCGATTAAAAGCGTTATAATCATTACAAACAGCAAAAACTAACACGTCAAGGGGAACGTCATGCGAACGGCTTCTATTACGCGGGACACCAAAGAGACCCAAATACGACTCGCGATTAATCTGGACGGCTCCGGCGTCTCAAAGATCGACACGGGGCTCGGGTTCTTCAATCACATGCTGACCCTTTTCTCTTCGCATTCGAAGATCGATCTTGACCTGACGGTCAAGGGCGATTTAGACGTCGACGGTCATCACACGGTGGAAGACGTCGGCATAGCGCTCGGCAGGGCGTTTAGCGAGGCGCTTGGCGACAAGCGTGGAATTCGTCGATACGGATTCTTTATCTTGCCGATGGACGAAACGCTCGCGGAAGCGGTCGTCGACTTCTCCGGTCGCCCGTACTGCGTCTATAACGCGCGCTTTCCGGTCGAGCGGGTCGGCGACTTTGATCTCGAACTCGTGCGCGAATTCTGGCTGGGCTTCGCGAATTCGGTCGCGTGCAATTTGCACATTAACGTCCGCTACGGGGAAAACGGACACCATATCGCGGAAGCGATCTTTAAAAGCGTCGCGCGCGCCATACGCGCCGCCGTTGAAACCGATCCGCGCCAGAAGGGCGTGCCTAGTACAAAGGGAACGCTGTAACGCGCCGCCGCTCTCTCTCCACAAGCAGGGACGTAGCGGCGCTTCTCGTCGTCGCGTCCCTGCAATCGCTATAATCGCCACAACTATAACTCAGGCGTTTTATTTCTGTTTTTTTCGCTTGAACTTTTTTTAATTAAATATCCGGATATTCACTCTATTAGGGCAACGCGGCAATCAACGACGAAAGATCGTTGCAAACGATCTGACAACGCGTCGAGAACAATCGGTTGTGCCGATCGTAATGATTGTAGCGATTCAAACCAATCCTTTTTTCCGATTTTTCGGGCCAGAACAAGTTATACAGGTTATCCGGACTGACATAATTCCCTACAATGTTAGGGGTAGACGTTTGACGTCGATTCCACCGGAGTTGAGCGCGCGAGCGTCTACAAATTGAGCTTTTTGGAAAGCGAGGTAAATAAGTTGACCAAGAGCTTACGCAGACAAGCCGATAGTAACTCTATAAGCTTGCACAATAGAGTAAAGGAACCTACGATGAGAACTTTAAAACGAAGCCGAACGCAACGAAGAACGCGACGTTCCTCGAGCGCATGGCGACGCGGCGGCGCGGCGGTGGCGCTCTTCGCCTTCCTGGCGGTTCTCGGGCTCGTTGCGCAATTCCTCAACAACGGCGATCGCTCGACGAAGCGCGTTGCCGTGAACGTCGAAAAGCGCGACGCCGGTCCTTTCCTCTTCGCTAACGGGGACGACCGCATTGCTCCTACGACGGTCGCCGGAAACTATGTGAACGGTCTAGGCGAACGACTTGACCCGGTCGCGCCGACGGATGATTCGCTCATGGCGAAGACCCCTGCGGAATTGGGCGTCAGCCCCGCCGAGTTCGCCGACGAAGAAATCGCCGCGACGGCGGAATACGCGTCGGACGACGAGCTCGATTGGGGCGACGTGGGCGACGATCCCGCATGGCGCGAAGAAATCGCGCTACTGGAAAACGAATGCGTTCGTTTCCAAGGCGCCAACGTAATCCTTTGGAACGAAGTCGCGCAAGAGTCGGATCGCGAGTTGGCGTTCGATTCTCAAATCTTCGACGATCTCCACTGCCAGACCCTGTACAAGGCGGACGGAACGCCGGCTTATCCGGCGCAAGTCGAATTTGACGGCCGCAACTACAGCCAGACGTCCAAGGCGAATTACGCTGCGAACGAAGACGCGAACGCGACCGCCAAAGTCGCGCAAGCCCCCCTGGAGAACCCGATCGCAACCGCGCAGCCAATCGTTAACGCGAACGGCTACTACCAGCCCCGCCCCGCCGCCTGGGCGCCGGGCGCCGCTTCCGCCGGGAGCACGGCGAGAACGCTCGTAAACTAATCGCGTCGCGTCTGACCGCGCGACGGCAAATCGACAAGAAGATCGAATCCCGTTTCGGGGTTCGGTCTTTTTTTATGTCGGGGGCAAATCCGGGGTATTTCCCAATATGGGGGTCAGTGTATAATCTATCGCTAAAGTGCGACGTAAGCGCGTCTAAGTCGCAAATTCACCCGCCGACGCAGTAATAAGGGAAAAACCATGCCGACGACACAACGCACGGAGGACGGCGAGCTCGTTCTCATTCTCGATTTTGGCTCTCAGTACACGCAACTCCTCGCGCAACGCGTGCGTGAAAATCAAACCTATTGCGAAATCGTTCCTTCGACGACGACGGCGTCGGAGATCGCGGCGCGCGCGCCGATCGGCGTAATTCTCTCGGGCGGACCGTCGAGCGTTTACGACGCGAACGCGCCGCAGATCGATCCGGCGATTTTTCAATTGGGCGTTCCGATCCTCGGCGTGTGCTATGGTCTTCAGGTTACGTGCAAGCTCTTTGGCGCGACGGTCGCGCCGGCGACGCGACGAGAGTACGGTTACGCGGAATTAACGATCAATTCGTCGGGGCGCGCGTCGTCCCTTTTCACGGGCGTTTCGGACATATCGCAGGTTTGGATGAGCCACGGGGATCAGGTAACGACGGCGAACGAGGAATTCATAACGCTGGCGTCGACTCCGACGTGCCCTAACGCGGCGGTAAAAATGACGTCGTTGCCCTTCTACGGCGTGCAATTCCACCCGGAGGTAACGCACACGCGCGAGGGCGCGACGATCATACGCAACTTTATCGTTGAAATCTGCCGGTCGTCGCAAAGCTGGACGACGAAGAATTTCGTCGCGACGTCGATCGAGAAGATTCGCGAACAGGTCGGGACGGAGAAGGTAATCTGCGGTCTCTCAGGCGGGGTGGATTCGGCGGTCGTAGCGGCGTTGGTTTCGCGCGCGATTGGCGATCGTCTCACGTGCATTTGCGTCGACAACGGCATGATGAGAAAGAACGAGATTGGCAATATCGCGAAAATCTTCCGAGAGAACTTCGACGTGAACCTTATCGTCGCGGACGCGGAAGAGCTCTTTTTATCGGCGTTGCGCGGCGTCTCGGATCCGCAAGAGAAGCGCAAAATTATCGGCAAGACATTCATCGACGTCTTTGCGTCGGAAGCGAAAATGATCGAAGGCGCGAAGTTCCTGGCGCAGGGAACGATTTATCCGGACGTTATCGAAAGCGGCTCGAGCGTCGGGGGCAAAGCGGCGACGATTAAGTTTCATCATAACGTCGGGGGGCTGCCGGAGAATTTGGAGTTCAAACTTGTGGAGCCGCTGCGCGATCTCTTTAAGGGGGACGTGCGCCGCGTCGGATTGGAGTTGGGGCTCCCGGAGGAGCTGGTCTGGCGTCATCCGTTTCCGGGTCCGGGACTCGCGGTGCGCTGCTTGGGCGCGGTCGACAAGGCGTCCTTAGACTGCCTGCGCGAGGCGGACGCGATCGTCGTGGAAGAGATCGTCGCGGCCGGGCTCTATCGGGAGACGTCGCAGGTTTTCGCGGTATTGCTCCCGGTCAAGAGCGTCGGGGTCATGGGCGACGGACGCACGTACGACAACGTAATCGCGGTCCGTTGCGTCTCGACGGTCGACTTCATGACGGCGGACTGGTCGCGACTGCCGTACGACGTCCTCGCGAAGATTTCGTCGCGCATAATCAACGAAGTAAAGGGCGTTAATCGCGTCGTTTACGATATTAGCTCGAAGCCGCCGGCAACGATCGAGTGGGAATGAAGCGACGGAGGCGTAGTTAAGAAGGCGTTAAAAATGAACGTCTGATCCCCGATTTTCAAATGGCAAGGAACTGAAAAGAATACTGCCTAAAGCCGATCGCGGCTACGCTAACGCACATGCCGAAACGCCCGACGATAATAAGGGCGACGACGCCAACCAACGCGACGAATCCCCTACTCTTCAATCCCAAACAGGCGCGCGTCTTCTACGCGCGCCTTCTTTCATGGGCGGTATGCTCGAATCTTGGAGACGCAGATTCTATAAAATCCAAGTCGCATACGAAACGCTTCGCCCATCCCGCGCTAATCGTCAAGTCCGTTTGCTTTCGTCATAAAAAACGCTACAATAGACGGCGGCGGCGAGAATTAGCTCCCAACAAACGTTGGCGGCGCCGCCGACGGCAATCATTCCATTCACAACCCGAGCGCCGAAAGAGGCGCGTCGAAAAGGAGACATTATGAAACGAGCATTACTATTGCTAACGGCTGCGCTAGCGTGCAGCGCGTTTTTCATTACGGCAGAGAGCCGCGGGCAGTTCCCCGTCGGTCGACCGGGTCCGGGCGGTCCGCGAATGGAACGGCCGGAACTTGCGATCGAATGGTGGTATCCGGACGAATTCGCCGTTCCGCAGAACGGCGCTCAGATGAGCCAAGCGATTCTTAAAGAGATCCCCAAAGTCGATAGGGGCGAAAGCGCGCGCTTTAGGGTCGTTGTGGACGGCGCGGAACGTCGTCCGCATTTCGTCGCGCTCCTGCCGGAAGAGGGGGGCGAGCTGCTCAAGTCCGGGCAACGCGTCGTCGGCATAGTAACAATTACCGCAAACCACTATTCGCCTCGTCCCGGCGGTCCCGGTCGACCCGGCGGGCCTGCGACGCCCCCTTCGCGCGACGAATTCGATAGTTGGAAACGCAATTTCCAACGGAATTCCGTCGACTTCGACGACTTTACGGTCGTCTCTCGCGCGCTCGTTCAACTCTCCGGCGTCGGCGGCGGTCTGATTAACCTCCTTCGTCAAGACGTTTACGCGCCTTTTACGGGCACGGTTATTCTCGTCGCTCAAGATCGCGCGCGCGATTACGAAGTCTTCGACGTCGCTGGCAATCGAAAGGATCCCAGACGGTACGTTAAGGGAGATTCGATTAAAGAGCTGGGCACGACGCTCTGGATTCTCAGCGAGGATAAGAAGTACGTCGCCGTCTTCTCACAACTGGGCTCGACGGAAGCGACTGTCGGTCAGCGGGTCGAGAGTGGTAAAACGCGCGTCGGCGTCTGCAAGGATTACAAGAGTCGATCCTTCCAGCTTTATCGCATTTACGGTCCGAATCAGTACTTCCTTAACGGGTCCGGTCCCATGAAGCCGACCCTACTCTACCCGGCG
>CADCOO010000193.1 GCA_902803085.1 uncultured Planctomycetota bacterium | reverse complement strand
GAGATTCCAAAGCTGATCGACCGTTCCACGCGCGCTCGTCTTATCGTTTGGCATGAACGCCTGTGTTTTAAGCCGCTCCTGCTGGAGGCTTCAAGTCTAAACGGCGACGCGTTCGATTTCGAAACGATAAGCCCGCGATCAAAGTAGTTTTGTTAATCGAGGAAATCGCCTTCGCGCAATAGGCGCGGCACGTATTCTTCCGTCATATAGCTGATACTGCGACTCACGAGCGCTTCGACTTCGAGTTTAAAACCGTTCTTGAGCATCGTGTCAATTTCGCGTTGCCAGTCCTTTTTGTGAACGAACCAGGGGTACTCCGCTATCTGTTTGGCGCGTCTGCGATCAACGTCGTTTAATGAAATCTTGACCCCTTCGGAGAGCCCGCAACGTTCGAAATCGCGACTGCGCAGACCAATGAACTTTGCGTCCGGGGTCGCCATGCGTTCGGATTCGTACGCGAGGTTGATCGAACCCTGTTTAACGACCGAGTAGATGTAGTACCCCCACGGATCGTTATCAAGCAGACAGTAGATCGGCAATCGGAGCTCGTTGTGGAGGCGATTGAGGAGTCGTCGCACGCCGCGTGGAGGCTGACCGTTGCCGTGCGTTAGAATGCAGTTGTGCTTCTTCCAGAACTTGTCCTCGTTGAAACGCTGCCAGACGGTATTTTTTTCGACGTGTAGGACAAAGTCCGCTTTGCATTCTTTGAACTGGATTACCGACGGCTCGACGATCGACGGGATCGCGTACCCGCCCGAGCCCATCTTGGAACAATCGATTTCGTCCCCGGAGTCGACGATCGTTATATTGCCGACCATATCGCCTCGCTTATCGGCGAAGAGATGGAGTTCTTCGCGCAAGGCTTCAAGTAGGACTTCACAGTCTTCAATAACGGGGTCGCATTCGCCCTGATCGTGGAAAGTGGGCTCTTTCGTCGGCTTAATATCATGCTTGAGCATATAGTAGAGACCGCGGATGCTCGTCGTTTTGCCCATTTCGACGAGTCGTTTGGCGCCGGAGGCGACGAGGATCGTCTGCATGAAGCTCTTCGCTTGCGATAGGTTGAAGAGTTCGCGATTCGTCGTCTTGTCGCCCATCTGGAGCACGCGTTTTTCTTTGTTGAAGGAGACGTTTCCCAAGGAACGCGCGGGAATAGCAAATACGGGCTCGGCGTCGCGTTCCGCTTGCGCCGTAATGTTAGCGGCGAGATTGTAGATCTTTCCGAGCGTCCGCTCGTCTTGGGGCGATAGGACGACGGGTTTGTTCGTATCGTCAAATAGGGACGCGTTCGCGCTTGAACGGGTCGACTTCTTTCTTGATTTTGCCATAATGCAGTCTTTCTCCTCTGGATTCTTAACGACGACTCGTCGAATCTTGGATAGTATTGTACCCAGAATTGTAAAATTGCGCAATTAGAGAAATCCGACGTCAAACGATCTTCTTTTGAAAACCTCGTCGATGAAGAATCAAGGTATTTTTTGAGGCGCTCAATGTTAAGATCTTGAAAATACGAGTTTGGCGCATATACTAACTTGTAAGGATCCTGATTCGGCGCATGAACGCGCTTATTGCTCGACTTTTAACGGAGAAACTTTGCCATGAAAAATGCTTTTGGGATAGCGGCGCTCGCTCTGTGCATGACGGTTATGTCGTTCGTCGCAGCGAATGGAGAAGAGTATTGGATTTATTTTGGAACTTCTACGGATAAAACGACGCCCGAGATGGACGCCAACAATATCCCGCGCTCCGAAGGAATCTACGTTGGAAAATTCGATACGGAAACGGGCGCGACGACCGACGTTCGACTCGCGTTGCCCGCGCGTTCGTCAGGATACCTCGCGACGGCGCCGGACAAAAACCGCCTCTATTTCGTCGGCGCGCTCGACGGCACAGACGGCTGGGCGAACGCGTACGCTTGCGAAGTCGATCCTAAGACCGGCGATCTCAAGGTCCTGAACGGCGCGCCGACGACGGGTCAAGGCGTGTGCCACACAGACGTTCGCGCGGACGGGAAATTCCTCACGGCCGCGAACTATTCGAGCGGCGATTTCTCTGTTTTCAAGTTGAAAGAGGACGGATCGATCGACAAGGTTACGGCGAAGTATTTCCGCGACGGCTCCGGTCCCTTAACGCGTCGTCAGAACCATCCGTACGGCCATTCTTCTTATTTCATAACGACGGACGGCGTCTGTCGCGTCTTTATGAGCGACTTGGGTTCCGACCGTATTAACGTCGCGCGATTGAACGAAGAGACTGGCGCGCTCGACGAAGACCCTGAAATCCCATTTCTGAAAACGCCCGCTGGCGCCGGTCCGCGTCACCTCGCTTTCGCAACGGACGCCGCCGGACGACTCGTCGTCTTCTCAATTAACGAACTTGACTCGACGTTCTCGGCGTTTCAGCTCGATTTCAAAGCCGGTAAGAGCGTTTGTTTGGGAACGTGGACGACGATAGAAGAAGAATATCGCGCGAAACTGACCGATGAAGAGACGCTCGTCGACGGCAAAGAGTTCACGTACGGTAATAAGACGGCGGCGATCGCCGTCGTGACGCTTCCGAACGGGAAGCGCGTGGTCTATGCGACGAATCGCGGTCAGAATACGATAGTCGCTTTCGACGTCGAGCCTCTTCTCGCCGCCGACGCCAAAGAAGGTCTTACGCCGCCGCTTCTGCAGCGCGTTTCTACAAACGGAAGTTTTCCGCGTTTCGCTATGCTTGATCCCTCGAACAAGTACTATATCGTGAGCAATAAGAAATCCGGGTCTGTCTATACGTACAAGATCGATCCGGAGACCGGCAAGCTTTCCCTTGCGTTCGAGAAGCCGACTCAAATCGCGTGGGTAATCGCGGGCGGCTTTGTTCCGGTCGAGAAGTAGGAGCGAAGTCATGAATAAGCGAAAGTTCATGAAGCAGATGCAACTCCTGGACGAGTTGTTAGAGGATAATTTCGACGCGACTGGCGCCACGTTTGCAGCGAAGGTCGTCGAAGCGACGCCGCAACTGCCTAAGGGAATCGTGGAAAAACTTTCGTTCCTTGCGAATCTCTATGACGGCGCGCGCGAGGGAAAGACGCCTTCGGAAGCTGATTTGAAGCAGGCGGGGTATTGGATCAACGCGGCGTACCCCTACTTGTCGAACGGCGTTCCCATGCCGAAAAGCGTTTTGAGTCGAATCGTCAGACGGCTTGTCCAGCTAATCGTCTTGGCTCTCGTCGTTTTCGCGGCGTGGCGCTTTTTACTTCGGTAGAATGACGGCGAGGAGATCGGTCGCCGTCTTGTTTCAGGGATAAGAACGCCGGGATTAGAAGAGAATGGATTATAGAACGGAACGTGCGTT
>CADCOO010000192.1 GCA_902803085.1 uncultured Planctomycetota bacterium | reverse complement strand
GCCGGCGTCGCGAATATGATAGGTTTCGTTTTTCAGATCGAAAGTTTGCGCCGTCTCTTCGTTCTCAAGCAGACGATGATAGCGAACGCGCAAACGATAGCGCTTGCCCTTTTGGGGATATTCTGCTTTCACGAACCGTTCACGCAGACGATTGGAATTGGAATCGCGTTAGTAGCCGCCGGGGTCGCGCTCGCCGGACTTGCGAAGAATTAACGCGCGAAAGATAGACTCGACGCGGAGGCGCTCCGATGGATTTAGGTGCGATTGCAATTAGCCGTTCGTTTTGGGCGTCTTGTTTAGCGCTCTTCGTCGCGATCATGTGCGCCGCGGCGTGCTGGAGGAGGTTTCGATCGGACGCCGAGCTTTCTCTCGCGCGCGCCGCGCTGCTCCTGACGCTGCGCGTTGCGTTCGTCGCGCTCCTCGCCGCGCTTTTTATCGAGCCTCTTGTCGTTCGCGAAGAGTCTCAAGCGCCGCCCGTCGCGGCGATTCTCGACGATTCGCTCAGTATGACGCGCAACGTTCAAGATCGATCCGCGCGCGACGCGGCGCTCGCGACCGCCGCCGCGCTCCGAGGACTCGTCGCCGACCGCGCCGGACGTCTCGATATCTTAACTCTCTCGTCAAGGACGCTCGACGCGCCGCCGGCGCTCTTTTCACCAATTCGCGCTCTTTCTAACGACGAGTTCAACGATTCCAACGCCTCGTCCTACGCGCAATTATTTCTCCTTTCCGACGGGATCGACAATAGCCGAGCGACGACGCGTTCCGATTTGCCGACCCTTTCCCGCCCTCCGCTCGACGCGATTATTCTCGGTTCTTCCCGTCCGGCGATCGACTGGCGCCTAACGCGCGCTACCGCGGACTATTCCTACGAAACGCACGTTGCGCGCGTCGCGGCGTCCGTTGAACTGCGCGGCTCGCAGTCGCCGCGCGCGGCTAGTCTTCGACTCTGGGCGCGCGAGTCCTCGACCGGCGTCGCGCGCGCAATTCGCGAAGAACGAGTTGAGCTCGCGCCAGATTCGCGCGCTGAACTGAGTTGGGATTTTGAACTCGCGCCCGATTCCGCCGGCTCTGAATTTCTCCTTTACGTCGCCGACGCGGAAGACTCGTTTTTCTCTCGTGCCGATTGGCTAACGCGTTCGTCGGACGATTGGACGAGCGACGTTGAATTTGCGCTTTCTAATAACGGCGCCGCGCTACGGTTCCTCCACGACGAAGAAGAGAAGATAAAGATTCTGTTAGTCGACGTCGAACCGAGCTACGAATATCGTTATTTGCGCGAGCTCTTGCGTCGCGAAGACGGCGTCGAGTTGCATACGTTGCTTCTCGCGGCGGAGGCGGACGATTCGGAAACTTCATTTTCCCGGGAAGCGTTTGAACGCGGGGAATTGGACGGTTTTGACGCGCTTCTCATGGGCGCGCTTCCGGAGCGGAATCGCGCGTCTATTGTGGAAAACGTAATCGCTCAAACGCGGGGGCGAACCGGCTCGTCGTTATGGTTCTTTAACGAGCAAACGGCGACGGACGCCCTGGCCGTTCTTTTCGACGCCGACGCGGCGAACTTCGACGTCGACCTCGACGCCAACTGGCGTCTTGTTCCGTCGTTCTCGACGCGTCGCATTTTTCCTGAACTCGACATGATCTGGAATGATCCTAGCGCGCTCGCGAGAACGGCGCCGACTCGCGTAGCGCGCTCAAACGTACGGCGCGCCGACGTCGAGCCGCTCCTCGCCGCGCGAAATGCGTCGACCGGCGAAACGGTTTCAATTCTCTGCGCTTACGAACGCGACGATCGCAGAATCGCCTGGCAGGCAATCGACGAATTCTGGAGATTGCAGACCCTCGACGATAAAGCCGCGTATCGCGCTTTCGTCTTGAGAGCGCTCGAATTTCTAACGACGCGTCCAGAAGTCGGCGATTGGCGTCCGCAAACGGCGTTCGAATTTTTCTCGGCGCGACACGAGCGCGAGCGTTTGGCGCGCGCCGCAGAAGAAGAGGAGACGCGCGCGACCTGCGAGCCGCTTGACGAACTAACGACGCAACGCGGGGGCGCGACGCTTGATTTGCGCGACTTGGCGCTCGCCGCCGCCGTTGCGCGCGCGCGTTCTTTCGTCGCGGAACGTCTCGACGCGCTCGCGCCGCGTCTCGTCGAAACGCGTCGTCCGCTGATTCCGCACGCCGTTGGGTTGCCTTGCGTGCTTGCGTTATTTCTAGGCGCGCTTGTTCTGGAGGCGCGGCTGAAGCGGCGCGCGAAACCCGCATAGCGCTCTTTTCTTGGGGAGACTGGATTTTCGCGCGAAATGTCTTATATTATATCCGTTGACGTCGCGCGGCGGTCGCGCGGCGTCGTTGCAGAAGCATCGGGCTCCTTTAATTTGAGTTGTGAATATGAAATTGAAAGAATACGCTTGTCGCATAGCGAGGCCTGTGATCGCGATAGCAATGGCGATTATCGTAGCGGCGGTCGCTGGAACGGCGTTTGGTCAGGGAACGGCGTCGATTTATTCCTCCATGTCGGGCTCGACCCTTGACGAGGAATTCGGCGAGGATTCGGAGCATTACTTTGATCCGTCCGATTTTGCGCTCGACGCGGCGGGCGAATATTTCTACGTCGTCGGATACCAGTCGGAGACGCTCATGCGCGTTAAGGCGGACGGCTCGCGCCCAAGCGAACTCGTTAAGACTCCGTTCAAACCGACGAAAGTGGCGCTCTTTCCGGACGGCAAGCGTCTGGCTGTCGTCGGCGGCGACGAGCGCGGTCAAGTGGCAATCTACGATCTTTCAGACGAACGCCCGGCGCTAGCGGACTCGTACCCAGTCGGTCATTCGCCGACCGACGTCGCGGTCAAAGGGTTCGGCGCCGACGCGCTTTTGTACGTAGCGAACTGTTTTTCCGGCACGATTCAGGAGCTGAAGGCGTCGTCGGGGGAAGAGACTCGCGTCTGGGAGGCGGGTCGTGAGCCGTATGCGATCGAATTGACGCCGGACGGCGGCAAGCTGGTCGTTGTCGACCGAATAACGAATATGCCTGCGAACCGCGCTTTCTCCTGCGCAGAAGTTCGCATAATCGACCTGTCGTCGGGCGAGCAGCAGATCGTGGAACTTCTCAACGGGCACAACCTCCTTCAGGATTTAGCGATATCGTCCGACGGCAAATACGCGTTTATTCCTTGCGTGCAGTGCAGTTATTTGTCGATAACGAGCCAGGTCTCCGGAGGTTGGATTTCGGAGAACTGCGTGCTTTGCGTCGACGT
>CADCOO010000191.1 GCA_902803085.1 uncultured Planctomycetota bacterium | reverse complement strand
TAGCGACATGACCCTAATGGCTCCGCCGATTTACGGCAGGGTTCAGCGTGCGGTTATTGGCGCGAACTGGTTCTGGAACGAGCAAGTGAACTGGGCGTTCAACTGGGAGCAGGCGTTTGTCGACGCAGAGCAGGCTGGAAAGAATCTCAAAGGCAAGTTCAGCACGCTCATTATTCAGACGTCGCTAAGCTTCTAAAAAGTAGCTTGATAGCGCTAGCGCTACGGCAAAAGAAAAGCCGCGTTAGGTCTTTCAGACGACCTGACGCGGCTTTCTTCGCTAACGAAACGCAACGCCTATTTTTTTCGTTTAATGATTTTCTGAATCCATGCGTACCACTTGTCCGCTTCTTCCGGGTTTTCTTCAACCCCGTCGCCGTATTCGTATCGCAACGCAAGATCGCGCGCTGCGTCGACGTTGCCCGCTTCGGCCGAGCTGCGAAGGAGCGCGACCGCTTCGTTGATGTTTTGCTCGACGCCGAGTCCTTGCGCGTAACACTGTCCTAAGCTGTACATCGCCGTCGCGTTGCCGAGCTCCGATTCACTCTGCGCCCAGCGAATCGCTTCGATTATATTGCCGGGCTCGTTCGAATTCTCCGCGTTGCCGAACGTTTTAAACTTCTCTTGGAGTTTAGGGTCGATCTGAAGCGCTTTCTCTCGCAATATAGCGGCGCGTAGCTTGTCCGTTTCGACTCCAAAGCCGCTGTCGTAACAGAGCGCCAAGCAGAAGATTCCGGCGGCGGCGCCATGGTCCGCCGCCTTGCTAAAACACTCGAACGCCTCGCGAGGCGACTCCTTGACAACTTTGCCCTTGCCAAGGCAAAAGCCCCAGTAGAGGAGAGCGTCGGTATTATTGAGTTCCGCGCTTTTGCGGAGCCAATAGAGCGCTTTCGATTTGCGTTTAAAGACCCCCGTTCCGTGTTTGTAACATTGGTGCAAACGGTACATTGCGTCGGAGTCGCCTAACTCCGCCGCGCGACGATAGCATTTGACCGCTCGACGCGCGCTGGGGGTAACGCCCGTCCCCGACATATACAAATCGCCTAGCAACGTCGTTGCGTTCGCTTGATTCGATTCCGCCGCCCGACGGCAGTAATTAAACGCCTTTTTATTATCTCGCAGACGGCGAGGTCCAAAGACGTATATTTGCGCCAGCGAGAAAAATGCGGCGCCCATTCCCAGTTCGCCCGCGCGCTCAAATAATTCAGCCGCTTTTTCAAGATCAAGTTCTACCCCGCGACCGCGCGCGTACCGACATGCAAGATTATATACGGCGACCGGCAAGTCGTGTTCCGCCGCGCGCCGCAACCACTCCGTCGCCGTCTCTTCGTTGGGCGCGACGCCTATGCCTTCGGCGTAACATCGCGAAAGATTGAACATCGAGAAGACAAGACCGTCGTTCGCCGCGCGTTCAAAGAACGTCGGCGCTAGATTGCGCGCGTCCCCGTCGTACTCCCCGCTAGAGAGCCGAACTCCATAATCGTTTTGCGCGACTGTATGACCGTTTTCCGCGCTAAGACGCAACCATTTGAAAGCCTCGTCGGCGTTACGCTCTGTTCCAATCCCTGATTCATAACACTGATATAGATTGAACATCGCGTGTTCGTTCCCAAGCTCGGCGCTGGAGCGAAGGTACTTTATCCCTTCGCTTCCGTCCTTTTCGACTCCGTAACCTTTGATATAATGGCAACCGAGCGCCAACATTCCCGTTGCGTTTTGCATTTCGGCCGCGCATCGAAACCATTTGGTCGATTCTTCGGGATTCTCTTCAATTTCAGAGCGTTGATTACTATAAAGAAATCCCAACTCAATCGCCGCGAGATCGCAACCCTTTTCCGCTGCCTCGCGAAGTAGTTCGAGCCCCTTCTCGGCGTCCTGTTCGACCCCGCGTCCTAAAATGTACAATCGTCCCAAAACGCACATGGCGTTAGGATGGCCTTGCTCGACCGCGCGTTGAAGCCACTTGGCGCCTTCCTTATCGTCTTGACAGCCTCCAAGTCCGTCGCAGTAGTATGCGCCGACGACAAACATAGCGCTAGGATCTCCCAAGTTCGCCGCCTTGAGATACCATTTAAAAGCCTGCTCGTTGTCCTGTAAGACGCCGCGACCCGAGCGAAAACTGAACGCTATATGTTGAATGGCGTACAGATCATTAGACTTGGCGTTGCGCAGAAACCATTGAAGCGCCGCTTCTTCGTCCTTCTCCACGCCGACTCCGGTAAGATAAGCGCTTGCGACGGAATTGATCGCGGGCCGGTAATTGAGCTTAGCGGCGCGCAGAAAAAGTTCAAACGCTTTTTGCGAATCTTGTTCGACGTGATTGCCTACGTGATATAGCGCGCCGAGATCGTACAACGCTTCCGGAATATTAGCGTCGGCGGCGCGTTTTAACCAGTAGAGCGCGCGCTCAGGGCTGGGTTCAACGCCTTCGCCCTTCGAGTAGTGACGGACGAGGTTGTACATAGCCTTGACGTTTCCGGAATTGGCGGCGCGAAGGTACAGCTCGACGGCGCGCGCCGGATTCTTGTCAACTCCGGTTCCGTTGGCATAAAACGTCGCTAATCTGAAGAAACTTCGAGGATCGTTGCTTTCTACCGACTTTTCCAAAAGCTTGGCGGCTTGCGCGACGTCCTTTTCGACTCCATGACCGCAATAGTAACACCAGGCGAGACCGTGAAGAGCTTCTAGAATACCCCTCTTGAGCGCTTCATGGTACCATTTAATCGCTTCTTTATAATTGACGGCTATGCCGCTGCCGTTTGCGCAATGATCCGCGAAATAACACATCCCAAGAGGATCCCCGTCCAGCGCCGCGCGACGAAATAGTTCCGTCGCCTTAGGGAGGTCGACTTCTACGCCGACGCCGCGCGCGTAGCAGACTCCCAGGGGAACGCGCGAACCCTTGTC
The DNA here is from genome assembly GCA_902803085.1 of uncultured Planctomycetota bacterium. GTDB lineage: Bacteria > Planctomycetota > Planctomycetia > Pirellulales > Thermoguttaceae > RUG369. Next base: position 409 of record CADCOO010000191.1, on the reverse strand, counting down.
GCCCGCCTCCACTGCCAAACGAAACCAGCGAACCGCTTGGGAAGCGTCTTTTTTAACTCCGTTCCCAGTTAGATAGCAGTTCGCGAGTTTTCGCATAGCTTCCGCGTTGCCCGATTCCGCATTTTTTATGAGCGACGTTATCACTTTCTTACTTTCTTTCTTTCGTTTGATCCGGTCGATAAAACTGCGCGTTGCAACCGACGACTCTACTCATCACCATTATAACCTTAGCAGATTGGGCGCCAACTGGAACGTGATCTAAAGAAAAAGAGCAGGGCGCGCAAATGGGAGGATTTGCGCGCCCTGTGGCGATAAGGAACGAAGACTAGTCTTCGACGTTAAAATCAGGTCTTGCCCCCGCTACCGTTGGCTACCTTAACCTTAGGACCGACGTCGAAAGTCGCTTCCG